>JBEBBE010000018.1:0-48636 GCA_041158525.1 Bacteroidota bacterium
CCTTTTTGGGTGTAACGCAAATTGAAAATGGCAGCGTGCCCATGGTTGTAGATGTATTGGTTATCTGAGGATGGGTCTTGCTCTTTGTGAATAAACTCTGCATCGGCATAAAAGTTTTTGTAACCAAGTTTGATACGGCCACCATAAGCACCTGTATTTTGAGGTAAAATCCAGTTAGGGTCGTCATCTTCCTGAAACTTACTGACAAACGACGCGCCTAAAACGACGTCGAGTGCTCTGTCTTTCATAAAAGAAAAACCTTCATTGAGGTGAAATTCACCGTCAATTCCCCTTACGATTCCTCTACCATGTTCAATTTGTCCTTGCTGAAACGATAAACGCTGCGTACCATACACACCTTTAACGACAAATCCTTTGCCCGGTCTTAAAATGATGCGTGCACCATCTAAAAGATTATCATAACCTAAGTTGCGATCTTCGTAAGTGCGCAATGCTAAACCTGTTCCAAATTGCTCGTAAAATGTACCAAGGGTTACATCTACAAAATTGTTTTGATAACCTACATAGCGCATGCCAATGCCCGTACCATCAAAACGATTTGGGTAGCCCTGGATTCTCGGTAAATAAGACTCCAGACGCATGCCTGCCTTGAAATTTCCTTGGGTGTAAAATACATTCATGTAGGAATTCATCAAGCCCTTTTGAATAGGTTGCTTGGCATTGATAACGCTGTCTTCATTGAGATACTGGAACGTGGTTTCCATGTTGCCAGTAATGTTGCCTTGGGCCTGTGCAAATTGAAGCGCACACGTAAACCCAACAAGGGACAAGAAGTATTTCATGGGCTTATTTTCCGCTCAATTTGAGCAATTCTTGATATAATTTTTCTTCGTCGCCTGGTGCATAATTGTTGTGCGAATAAACGATGTTTCCATCTTTATCTACCAAAAACGTGTGCGGCACATTATTGACGCCCATTGCGCGTTTGAAATCCCAATTTGGATCCATTAAAACAACGTAATCCCAAGCTTTCCCGTTCACATAAACTGGTACTTGGCTTTTTGTTTTTTCATCGTCTATGGCAACAGCCACTAGCGTTACGCCGGTTTCTGCAACCCAGTCATCATAAAGTTCGTGGACCGTATTGAGTTCTTTTTTACAAGGAGCACACCAAGTAGCCCAAAAACTAATAATTACAGGACCGTTCGCTGTTAATTCAGCGGTGTTTACGGCTTTTCCTTTCATGTCAACTAGCTTAACGGATGGAACTTTTTTTGCAACGTTCGGTTCAGTATGAACATCCTGAGCTGATACCTGTATAGAAGAGAAGGCGACAAAAAGATAAAATAGTGCGTTTTTCATATATGAATTTTTGAGTTGTAGACAAATACCTTGCCGAATCCAAAAGTATAAAAAAAGCGCCGATGGAAAAAATGGCTTAAATTTTGTAGACTGCCATGAAAACCTTACATTTGAACAAATACGCATACGAAACATGAAGGCCTTATTTCTCTCTCTATTCTTAACTTTTAGCCTAATTGCGCTTTCGCAAGACGGAATCGTTATTCATCTTGATGGTCAAACTGCTGATATCTCAGGGCAGTCACACACTGTAGCCGTAACAAGTGGCAGTGCTTTTGATGTTCAATTTCATGTAATCAATGAAACTGGACAGAATGTCAATTGGCGAGTTTCACGCAAAAAATTAGTCACACCAAACAACTGGGGCGAACAACTTTGCTGGGGACATGCTACAGATCCTTTCGGTGGAACTTGTTATTCTTCTTCCCAAATGAATTCAAACCCTTGGACAACACCGGCAAATCAAGGAGCAGTTGCATTATTGCCAACAGAATACGCCAAACTTAAAATCACAACTGACCCAGAAGACAACACTTACGGTCAAGCACACTTCAGATATTACATCACCGCAAACGGTCTTTCGATGCTTGATTCCGTTGACCTCATCGTTGATTACACTGCAAGCGTAAAGCCTGTAGTCAAAGAAGAACTCAACATCACAGTAGCTCCGAATCCGTCTACTGAATACGTCAATATTTCATTTACAGGAGCAGAGCAAATGCAACTCAAAATGATGGATGCCCTTGGCAACGTTATTTCCAAAGAAGTACTTACCGGAAATCGCAAGTTGAATGTCAGTGATCTCAATAGTGGCGTTTATTTTTTGGTTTTTGAAGCCCCAGGTTCCAAATCCATCACACGCAAACTAGTTGTCAGACACTAATGTCCAAACGAAAATCTAAACCCAAGCACAACCCCAACGAAGCACCCAGAAAAAAAGCCGGCATCACTTCTCTCGTGATGCGTGTTTTTGAGCAAAATCCTGGCGTTGAGCTAACCCACAAACAAATTGCTACCCTTCTAGATGCCCGAGACCCCAGAGCTCGGCAACAAGTGTTCGATTCACTTTCTGTTTTAGCTTCTAAAAAGGCCATCCAAAGAATCAATCACCATACTTTTAAATTAGGTGAAACCGAGAACCTTCTTGAAGGTACCATTTCTGTTACTCAAAAAGGTGCTGGATTTGTAACTGTAGCAGGTTACGAGAAAGACATTTATATCTCACCGAGTAATACAGGTCAGGCTTTGAACGGCGACCGCGTCAAGGTTCGTGTATTTAAAAAAGGGCCATCCAGAGACGAAGGTGCAATTACTCAGGTTACAGAAAGAGAGCGCGTTCAGTTTGTTGGTACCATTCAAATTCGTCAGAACGACGCCTTAATGGTTCCTGACAACGCAAGAGCTGGTATCGAAATCAAGATTCCTACCGAAAAATTAAACGGCGCGCTTCAAGGTGAAAAAGCACTTGTAAAAATCACCGTTTGGCCACAATCGTCAAATAAACCTTATGGTGAAGTTTTGGTGAGGCTTGGTAAGTCAGGCAACAACGAAACCGAAATGCTTTCGATTCTTTACAATCAAGGGATTAATCCGGTTTTTCCCGATGCTGTGATGCACGAAGCAGAACAAGTTGGTCTTGAACTCGATGCGCAAGAAGTGGCTCAACGCCGTGATTTTCGCGATATCTTGACTTTTACGATTGACCCCTTTGATGCCAAAGATTTTGACGACGCACTTTCTTTTCGTCCTCTTGAAAATGGACACATCGAAGTGGGTGTACACATCGCTGACGTCAGTCATTATGTAAGGCCAGGCTCTGCCATGGATCAAGAAGCCCTGTTGCGTTCTAACTCGGTGTATCTTGTTGACCGCGTCATTCCAATGTTGCCAGAACAGCTCAGTAATTTGGCCTGTTCCTTGCGCCCACATGAAGATAAATTTGCTTTTTCAGCAGTCTTTGAAATCGATGAAAAAGGAAAAATCCACCAAGAATGGTTTGGCAAAACTGTCATTCACTCTGACCGTCGCTTTACCTATGAAGAGGCGCAAGAAATTCTTGAAGGCAAAGACGGCGATCATGCTGAAGAGCTCAGGAAGTTAGATGCTCTTGCTAAACATTACAGAAATCAGCGCCTCAAAAATGGCGCACTCAGCATTGAATCAGAAGAGCAGCGTTTCAAGCTTGATGAAAATGGCAACCCGACAGGCGTTGTGATCAAAACTTCTAAAGACGCACACAAACTGATTGAAGAATTCATGCTTTTGGCTAACAGAAAAGTTGCCGAAAGATTATCGCCCGTGAAAAAAGGGCAAGAAAACTTCCCAATGGTCTACCGTGTGCACGATACACCTGACCCATCAAAAATGGAACTGTTCGCGGTTTTCATTGAAAAATTTGGACACAAAGTAAATATTCATGACCCACTGAATATTGCCAAAAACCTCAATGAATTATTTGAAGAAATTCGCGGTGAAAATGAATTTTCATTGGTGCAGTCCATGGCTATTCGCTCGATGGCTAAAGCAAGTTATGATACCGTTAATATTGGACATTACGGGCTTGCATTTAAACATTACACCCATTTCACTTCTCCTATTCGCCGTTACGCAGATTTAGTAGTTCACCGGATCCTACAAGAAGATCTGACTACTAAAAAACACAAATACGGCTCAGAATTAGGCTCCATTTGTCAAAGAATTTCTAAAAATGAACGCAAAGCTGCCGAGGCTGAACGCGAGTCTACCAAATATTTCCAAGCGGTTTACGCCCATGATTTTGTTGGTGAAGCATTTGAAGGTACCATCTCTGGCATTGCTGAACACGGCATGTTTGTTCGGATGGACGACATCTATTGTGAAGGCATGGTGCCTATGATGGCTATACCTGGCGATCGCTTCTATTTTGACCAAGAAAAATTCCAGATTGTGGGGGCCAAAACCAAACGCACTTATCAGTTTGGAGACCGTGTTAAGGTTAGAATTGATCAAGTGAGCACACGCAAAAGACAGATTGATCTCGACTTAATCGTGTAAGCCAAGCGATACAGCTTAATATAAGAAGTTGTTGTAAGGATACCTGATTTTGAAAATCTCCTTGACTTCGTGATACAACACCTCTTTTAATTCATCTACGTTATCCTTGTCAGTGGCCGAAATAAATACACATTTCGTTTTGCCCATTTTTGCCATCCAAGATTTTTTCAAGGAGTCTAAGGTAGTGATGTCCTCTTCTGGTTCGTTGAGTTCAGCTAAAGGTGGCTGGTACGCATCAATCTTATTAAATACAATGATGGTTGGCTTCTCAGACTTATCAATTTCATTCAGCGTTTCATTGACTACCTCATAATGCTCCTCAAAATTTGGGTGTGCAATATCTAAAACGTGCACCAATAAATCTGCTTCCCTGACCTCATCTAGAGTAGACTTAAAAGACTCCATCAATTGTTGCGGCAATTTTCTGATAAACCCAACCGTATCTGTAAGCAACAAAGGCATGTTGTCAATGACGACTTTGCGAACAGTTGTGTCAAGTGTTGCAAAAAGTTTGTTCTCGGCAAATACATCGGACTTTGACAAGAGGTTCATGATGGTGCTTTTGCCCACATTGGTATAACCCACTAACGCAACTCGGACTAATTGCCCACGATTGCTGCGCTGTACGGTCATTTGTTTATCTATTTCACGGAGGCGCTCCTTCATGAGAGCAATGCGTTGTTGAATAATACGTCTGTCCGTTTCAATTTGAGATTCACCAGGGCCACGTAAACCAATACCTCCTTTTTGTCGTTCAAGGTGGGTCCACATACGGGTAAGACGCGGCAACATGTATTGTAACTGTGCCAATTCAACTTGCGTTTTGGCATGAAACGTTCGGGCTCTGCTTGCAAAGATGTCAAGAATCAAAATGGTTCGGTCCAGGACCTTACATTCGAGTTCTCTTTCAATATTTCTGAGTTGAGATGGGCTCAGTTCGTCATCAAAAATGATGAGTTCGATGTCGAGCGCCTTCATGTACTGCTTGATTTCTTCAAGCTTACCGGTACCCACATAAGTGCGGGGATTCGGGTAAGGTAATTTTTGAAAAAACTTCTCGACGGTGATTGCGCCAGCAGTTTCAGCCAAAAACTCGAGTTCATCGAGGTGTTCTTGAGCGACTTCTTCAGTAACCTCTGAGGTGATTACACCCACGAGAACACAACGTTCTTCAACAGCATCTACAGTTACGTGTCCTTCCATTATTTGCGCAGGCCTTTGATATGTTGAACCACTAACTCGATGTTTTCTGTATTTTCTAGCAAAGCTGCCATTGGAGGCATCGCGTTCTTGCCTTTTTTAATAATATCAATAATGGCAGCATCTGAAAGACGTGATTGGCTCAGGTCTTTAGCGCCACTTGCACCTAGTTTACCATCTTCACCATGGCATTGTGCACAGTGCATGGAGTAAAGACTAGCTGCTTTTTGTGCAGGTGTTTCTTGTGTTTGAAGGCTTTCTGTTTTAGGTGTGCCTTGACAAGAAACAAAAAGCAACAAACTGGCTGCACTTAGACTTAGTTTGTTTAGAACCATCCTGCCCCTAATACGGTTCTGAAAGGCCAAGGAATGAAAGCTAAGATGAGAATGAGTGCAAGCACATACCAACGCTTGATCGCTTTGAATTTGTCTGAACTTTCGGTAGCTTTTTTCGATTTACTATGACCAATAGTGACCAACACGATGGCGATCAGCATTCCGGCCAAGTGCTCCATCCCGTAAAAACGAAGCAACGGAGATTTCATCCAGCCCTCAATAAATTGCACTTTGTCTGAGGTGAAATAAAGTGCCAAGCCAATCAGCAATTGGGTGTGTAATGATATCATGGCAAACATATTGACCAAACGGTGTTTCTTCTCGTATTCTTTTGCAGTAAAAGCATTGTAAATAGCCAAAAGCAAAAGCACTAAAGCGATCCAACGTAGACCTGAATGTGCACTAACTAAAATATTCATATGCTGGGTTTTAAGGATTAATCATTGAGTTTAAGAACGGCCAAGAAGGCTTCTTGAGGCACCTCGACACGACCTACCTGGCGCATGCGTTTTTTACCTGCCTTTTGTTTTTCAAGGAGCTTTCTTTTACGGGTGATGTCACCACCATAACATTTTGCAGTTACGTCTTTACGCAAGGCTTTGATGGTTTCACGGGCAATGACTTTTGCACCAATTGCGGCTTGAATTGGAATTTCAAATTGCTGACGTGGGATGAGTTCTCTGAGCTTCACACAGATTTTTTTACCAAGGTCAAAGGCATTACTGCGGTGAACCAATGCCGATAAAGCATCGACTTGTTCTCCATTAAGCAGTAAGTCCATTTTTACCAAATCAGATTCTTGATAACCAATTGGATGGTAGTCAAAAGAAGCATAACCACGAGAAACTGATTTGAGGCGGTCATAGAAATCGAATACGATTTCAGCGAGTGGCATTTCAAAAGTAATTTCAACGCGATCTTGCGTGAGGTAAACCTGATTTTTGAGTTCACCGCGTTTCTCAATGCAAAGTGTCATGACAGAACCTACGTATTCGGTTTTGGTGATCACTTGTGCTTTGATATACGGCTCTTCAATGCGATCCATGCCCGATGGGTCAGGGAGCTCTGAAGGATTATTGACAACCAGCACTTCGTCTGGGTCTTTTTTCATGTACGCTTTGTAAGATACGTTTGGTACGGTAGTAATGACCGTCATGTTGAACTCGCGCTCAAGGCGTTCTTGAATGATTTCCATGTGCAACATGCCCAAGAAACCACAGCGGAAACCAAAACCTAGGGCTGCTGAAGACTCAGGTTCGAAAACCAAAGAGGAGTCATTGAGCTGGAGCTTCTCCATGGAGTAGCGCAGTTCTTCGTAGTCTTCGGTGTCAACAGGATAAATACCAGCAAAGACCATCGGCTTGACGTCCTCAAAACCTTTAATGGCGGTTTCACATGGGTTGTCTGAGCCCGTAATGGTGTCCCCGACTTTTACTTCGTTGGCTGCTTTGATACCGGAAATAATATAACCAACATCGCCTGCCCTTACTTCGTTTTTAGGGAGTAAGTCCATTTTTAGAATGCCCACTTCATCGGCGTTGTAGTCACGGCCAGTATTTAAAAAGCGGACTTTTTGACCTTTCTTTAATACACCATTTTTAACGCGATAGTAAGCAATGATGCCACGAAATGGATTAAAAACGGAGTCAAAGATCATGGCTTGCAGCGGTGCGCTTTCTTCTCCTTTTGGGGCCGGAATGCGCTTCACTACTGCTTCTAGAATTTTGTCTACACCTAAACCTGTTTTTCCTGATGCCGGAATGATGTCTTCAGGATCACAACCAATTAAATCAATGATTTGGTCTGACACCTCTTCGGGCATGGCGCCTGGAAGGTCCATTTTATTTAGGATCGGGATGATCTCGAGGTCGTGCTCTAGGGCAAGGTAAAGGTTAGAAATTGTTTGGGCTTCAATTCCTTGAGAGGCGTCAACTATTAAGAGCGCGCCTTCGCAAGCGGCAATTGAACGGGATACTTCGTAAGAAAAATCGACGTGCCCAGGGGTATCGATGAGGTTCAAGACGTACTCTTGGCCTTCAAATTTATAATTCATTTGAATCGCATGGGACTTGATGGTAATGCCGCGTTCGCGTTCAAGGTCCATGTCGTCAAGTGCTTGAGCTTGCATTTCTCGATCAGAAATGGTTCCGGTGGTCTGGAGAAGGCGGTCTGCAAGGGTGCTTTTACCGTGATCGATATGGGCAATAATGCAAAAATTGCGTATGTGATTCATAGGCAACAAAAGTAAGCAATCTATAGCATATAACAAGCTTAGATTGAGCCCTAAATCTGTATAAATCTGCGAATGTCGGTCTCGGGGTCCAAAGGCTTTTGTTCGAGCATGAAATCAGCAAGTTCTGAGGCCAAAGTTGGGGCCATCATGTAGCCTTTTGTACCTAGCCCATTAAAGATATAAACCCCTTGATATTCCGGGTGTTCGCCCATTAAAGGTCGGCGGTCTAAAACAGTGGGTCTTACACCCGCTTTTTGCTCGATAATTTGCGGGTCATAGTTGCCGAGCGAAGCCAACATATTTAATAATTGCGTCAGGGCTTCTGGCGTTGTATCAAGACTATTATTATTCCATTCGTAAGTAGCGCCCACTTTGAATTGCTGCTCGCCCACCGGCAGCACAAAACATTTTCTATTCAACGATTCATTTTCGGGTAAAGCTTTACTTTGGATCAGCAGTGTTTGTCCTTTGGTTTGTTGTAAGGGTAAAAAGGAAAAAGTGGCCTCAAATTTTTGTCTGTATCCTAAACAAAAAATGACTTTGTCGTAAGTAATATTACGGTATGTTCGGGTAGCCGGATTCCACAATTTCGGTTCAAATTCTTCGGTTTGCAGCATTCCTTTTTCACGAAAGTACTTGCTATTTTGTGCGACCCACTTTTGTGCATCTATCCAAAAAGCTTGTTTTACTCGGCCGCTTCCAAATAAATTGGTTGCCCCTTGATGTGTGAGGTCGTCGGCATTCAATTTTTCTAAATAGGGTTGAAATTCGGCTAAATCTTGGCGCTCTTCCCACAACTGTTGCTCTTGCTCAGAAGAGAAAAAACGACGAATAACAATGGGGTGATAAACCTCTAGACCAATTTCACGGCCGATTTCTTGATAAAATGCTTGTGCCTCAGGAATGAATTCATCAAGGCGCCAAGACTTGTTCATGCGCCTGAAAACCATGGGGTTGACCATTCCGGCAGCAATGCTACTTGAATGATTTTCACCTGAATCGATGAGTAAAACTTGCTGCCCTCTTCGCTGCAATTGATGCGCCAAACAAGTGCCGGCAAGACCAGCCCCAAAAATTAAAATCCGTTCCAATGCGCCTAATTATTTTGTAAATGCGAAGCTAAGCAAACTAATCTGAATATCCGGATTGACAACTTGAATCGCGCGCACCAGCGCCTCCAGGGTAGCACCGGTTGTAATGACATCGTCTACAATTAAAACATGACTCCTAGACTTCAAAAGTTCAGTACTTCTGAAAATATCCTGAACGTTATCCCAGCGTCCAAATCGATCCAATTTTGTTTGGCTTTTGGTGTATCCTTTTTTCCGAACCAGTTGCTTCAATATCGGAGTGCCCCAACTTTTAGAGAGTCCTCGCGCTAGCAATTCACTTTGATTATAGCCCCGAGCAAATTTCTTCCTTGGATGGATAGGCACAGGCAGCAAAAAATCACACTTGCTCAAGGGGTGGCCCACCAAATTTTGGGCCATGAGCTCTCCAAGATAAATCCCCAAAGGCGCTTTAAAATCGTATTTCAAAGCCCGAATAAGTGACTGACTTACTGAGCCTTTTGCATAAAAATAAACGGAGCAGGCATGTTTGATTTTTACACGTCCCCAGAAAATTCGCTCCACTTTATTGGCTTGCTGCTCTTTTTCAAAATAAGTAGACTCGAGTTGTTCCCAACAAGTAAAACACAAGTATTTTTCTGAAAGGATCAATTCATTGTTGCAGTGCAAACAAACATTGGTAAAAATGAGGTGTCCTAAACCATCAGAATAATTTTTCAGTACCAAACCTAAGCCACTAAAGTATTTGATCATTGCTATTCATGTTATTCAACATTAACGTGTTCAAAACTGCATGAATTGTGTCTTGCAAAACCGCAAGCCCTTCGCTAATTTTATATCGGTTTCTTTTCATACAAAAATTATCGTTTCAAACAGCCAATTTTTTTACTAAAAATTATCAATACCCGCTTTTACAAACGTGTGAATATCTTTATTTCACCTGTTGAAATCTACGGAAGCGTTGATGCAGAAAGGATTGCGGAAATTGGTGTTGAAAACCTCAAATAAATGTTAATTTCTTTAATTGATTCGAGACCGAATTTTAGCAAATTTTGTATCCCTGTTTTAGTCTGAAAAACAATTTAAAAAACCTCTATGGAAAAAGCACTACACGAACCAATACTTGAAGAAAATAAAAGTCGTTTTGTGCTGTTCCCAATTCAGCATGACGACATCTGGAGCTTTTACAAAAAAGCTGAGGCTAGCTTCTGGACAGCAGAAGAAATCGACCTCTCACCAGATTTGATTGATTGGGAAAACAAACTCAACGACGACGAACGCCACTTCATTAAGCATGTTTTGGCCTTCTTTGCCGCATCAGATGGCATCGTCAATGAAAACCTCGCTGAACACTTCCTCAATGAAGTTCAGTACACAGAAGCTAAATTCTTCTACGGTTTTCAGGTAACAATGGAAAACATTCACTCTGAAACGTATTCATTGTTGATTGATACCTACATCAAAGACACACAAGAGAAAAACTATTTGTTCAATGCCATTGATACCGTTGATTGCGTTCGCAAAAAAGCAGATTGGGCTTTGCGCTGGATTGATCAAGGATCTTATGCTGAACGTCTAGTGGCTTTTGCCGCTGTCGAAGGTATTTTCTTCTCAGGTTCTTTTTGTTCAATCTTCTGGCTTAAAAAGCGCGGCTTAATGCCAGGGCTTTCATTCTCTAATGAGCTCATCTCTCGTGACGAAGGACTACACTGCGATTTCGCATGTTTACTTTACACCAAGCACTTGGTTAACAAATTGCCAAAAGAGAAAGTAAGAGAAATCATTACGCATGCTGTTGAAATCGAAAAAGAATTTGTTACGGATGCGCTTCCAGTGAAACTCATCGGTATGAACAGTGACCTCATGGGTCAATACATCGAATTCGTTGCTGACCGTCTTTTGGTCGAACTTGGCAATGAGCGCGTTTATAATGCTACAAATCCTTTTGATTTCATGGATATGATTTCAATTCAAGGAAAAACTAACTTCTTCGAGAAACGCGTTGGTGAATATCAAAAAGCTGGGGTGTTGGCCGGCAAAGAAAACCAAACTTTCAGTCTCGACGAAGATTTTTAAAAACCTAACCTAACTATAAATATAAGGAGCACATGTACGTAGTAAAAAGAGACGGCCGCAAAGAAGCCGTAAAATTTGATAAAATCACGGCCCGCATCATCAAGATGTGTTATGGCCTTGATCCACTTGTTTCACCAGAAGCCGTGGCCATGAAGGTCATTGAAGGAATTTTTGATGGTGTCACCACAACAGAGCTAGATAACCTTGCTGCTGAAGTGGCTGCTGCAAAAACCATTGATCACCCAGATTACGCGCTTCTCGCTTCTAGAATTGCGGTTTCTAACCTCCACAAAGAAACCAAAAAGACTTTCTCAGAAGTGATGCAAGATATGTATCAGTACATTGATCCAAAGACAAACGAAGCTGCTTCGCTCCTGGCAGACGACGTCTATGAGATCATCATGAACAACAAAGAATTGCTCGATTCAAGCATCATCTACGACCGCGATTTCCGCTACGACTATTTCGGTTTCAAGACCTTGACACGCTCCTACCTCATGCGCTTGAACGGTAAAATCGCTGAAAGACCACAACAAATGCTCATGCGTGTTGCGGTTGGTATTCACAAAGAAGATGTGCAGTCAGCTATTAAAACCTATAACCTCATGTCTGAAGGTTGGTTTACACACGCTACTCCAACATTATTCAATGCCGGAACACCGAAGCCTCAAATGTCATCTTGTTTCTTGCTCACCATGAAAGAAGACAGCATTGAGGGCATCTATGATACTTTGAAATCTTGTGCGCAAATTTCACAATCTGCCGGCGGTATTGGTTTGTCTATTCACGACATCCGCGCTACTGGATCTTATATTAAAGGAACTAACGGAACCTCTAACGGTATCGTTCCAATGCTCCGCGTATTCAACGATACTGCACGTTACGTTGACCAAGGTGGTGGCAAGCGCAAAGGATCATTTGCTATTTATATCGAACCATGGCATGCCGATGTCTTCGATTTTCTTGACCTCAAGAAAAACCACGGTAAAGAAGAGCAACGTGCTCGCGACCTTTTCTACGCACTCTGGATTCCAGACTTATTCATGAAGCGCGTTAAAGAAAACGGCGAGTGGACGCTCATGTGTCCGCACGAATGTCCAGGTCTTTCTGATTCGCACAGCGCAGAATTCGAAGCACTTTATACCAAATACGAACAAGAAGGAAAAGGACGCAAAACCATCAAGGCACAAGATCTTTGGTTTAAAATCCTTGAGTCTCAAATTGAGACTGGTACGCCATACATGTTGTATAAAGATGCCGCAAACGCCAAATCAAATCAACAGAACCTTGGTACCATCAAGTCTTCAAACCTTTGTACCGAAATTATCGAGTACACTGCACCTGATGAGGTGGCTGTTTGTAACTTGGCATCATTGGCGCTTCCTAAGTTTGTTACTGAAGAAGGAACCTTTGACCACGACAAACTTTTCGAAGTAACTTACCAAGCTACGCTTAACCTGAACCGCATCATCGACAACAATTTCTACCCTGTCGCTGAAGCGCGCAATTCTAACATGCGTCACCGTCCAATTGGTCTTGGTGTACAAGGTTTAGCTGATGCTTTCATTATGATGGGCTTCCCATTTGAATCTGAAGAAGCACGTGCTTTGAACCGCGAAGTTTTTGAAACCATCTACTTTGCTTCAATGACTGCCTCTAAAGACTTAGCTAAAGTTGATGGCCCTTACGAAACAATCAAAGGATCTCCTGTTTCTAAAGGTGTATTCCAATTTGATATGTGGGGTGTAACGCCAACAAACCGTTGGGAATGGGATGTACTCAAATCAGAAGTTAAAAAACACGGTGTGCGCAACAGCTTACTCCTTGCGCCAATGCCTACAGCATCTACTGCTCAAATCTTGGGTAACAACGAATGTTTTGAACCATATACGTCAAACATTTATACACGTCGTGTACTTTCAGGTGAATTCATTATCGTGAACAAGCACCTCCTCAAAGACCTCGTGAAAGAAGGTCTATGGAGCAAAGACATGCGTCAAAAAATCATGGCTGCAAATGGATCTATTCAAAATATCCAAGAAATTCCACAACGCCTCAAAGATCTTTACAAAACGGCTTGGGAAATTTCTCAAAAAGCCATCATCGAACAAGCTGCTGACCGCGGTGCTTACATTTGTCAAAGCCAATCGCTCAACATTTTCATGGAGAACGCAAACTTTGGTAAGTTAACCTCAATGCACTTCTACGGTTGGGAAAAAGGCTTGAAAACTGGTATGTACTACTTGCGTACGAAAGCCGCAACAGACGCCATCAAATTTACCGTTGATAAAACAGTCACTGAAGAACCACAAGCGCAAGCACAAGTTCAAAGTGTCGAGGACCAACAAGCAGCCATCGCTTGTTCACTCGACGACCCAGAAGGCTGTGAAATGTGTTCAGGATAGAAGCGGCGCTAGCCGGTTATATGCTGAACGTAAATTCATGAACGAAGTGAACTAAATGTGTTCAGGATAGAAGCGGCGCTAGCCGGTTATATGCTGAACGTAAATTCATGATAAAATAAGGCCCGCTTTTTAGTGGGCCTTTTTATTTATACCGTAACTTTGCATTTTCCTATACAAAATGACAAATTCAAAAGCAATTCAGCGCGCATTAATCTCGGTTTATTACAAAGACGGTTTAGCGCCAATCGTGCAAAAATTACACGAAAACAAAGTTGAAATTTTATCTACTGGCGGTACACTTGCCTTTATTCAAGAACTCGGGATTCCAGTTACTGCTGTTGAAGATGTCACTCAGTTTCCAGAAATTCTTGGTGGTCGTGTAAAAACCTTACACCCTGCCATCTTCGGCGGAATTCTAAATCGCCGTGACTTACCAGCTGATCAAGCTCACATGGCTGAGCATCAACTTTCTTCTATTGATTTAGTCATTGTTGACCTTTATCCGTTTGAAGAAACCCTACAAAGTGGCGCTAGCCATGAAGATATCATTGAAAAAATTGACATCGGTGGTATTTCCTTAATTCGTGCCGCTGCCAAAAACTTCAACGACGTCGTCATCATTCCAAGTGTGAAGCAATATGCGAACTTCCTCGAGATCTTAAACGAGCGAGGTGCGCTCACTTCCATCGAACAGCGAAAAGCATTTGCTGCTGAAGCGTTCCACGTATCTTCTCATTATGACACCCTGATTCACCAATATTTTATGAATCAGAACAGTTCTTATCTAAAAATAAGCGAAGAAAATCAAAGCCCGTTGCGCTACGGTGAAAATCCACATCAAAAAGGAATTTTCTATGGTAACCTCGATGCCTTGTTTACTAAACTTCATGGTAAAGAACTGTCTTACAACAATTTACTAGACGTAGATGCTGCGGTTCGTTTAATGAACGAATTTAAAAACGACCAACCAACTTTCGGAATTCTCAAGCACAACAACGCTTGTGGAATTGCAACGCGCCCTACACTTAAAGAAGCATATGAAACTGCTTTAGCTGCAGACCCAGTAAGTGCTTTTGGTGGTATTCTGATCGCCAATACAAAAATTGACTACGCAACAGCTGAGTTGGTCAATGAGCTATTCTGCGAAGTTTTGATTGCACCAGCCTATGACGAACAAGCAGTTACTCTTTTACAGTCCAAGAAGAACCGCATCATTTTAGTTCAAAATGACATTGAACTTCCTACAACATTAGTGCGCAGCGCCTTGAATGGTTATCTTGTTCAAGATGCAGATTTAGCAACTGAAGGGCCTGAAAATCTTGAGGTTAAAACAAAATTAGCGCCAAGTGCTACAGAAATTCAAGACTTACTTTTTGCCAACAAATTGGTCAAACACACCAAATCTAATACGATTATCTTGGCAAAAAACGGTCAGCTTTTAGCAAGTGGTACCGGACAAACTTCACGTGTTGACGCACTCAGACAAGCCATTCACAAAGCAAAATCTTTTGGATTTGACCTCAATGGTGCAGTCATGGCGAGCGATGCATTTTTTCCTTTTCCAGACTGTGTAGAGATTGCACACAACGAAAATATCAATGCCGTTATTCAACCTGGTGGTTCTGTTAAAGACGACTTATCTATTACTTATTGTGACGCCAATAATATGAGTATGGTGTTTACCGGAGTACGCCATTTCAAGCATTAAAACGGCCACAAAAAGAAAAATAAAATTGTTTCGAAATTAATGTAACCTTTCGACGCTAATTTCGAATAACACTAGGTTACAACATAAACTAGCGCTTAACATGGGCCTTTTTAACTTTCTTACACAGGAGATTGCCATTGACCTCGGTACGGCAAACACCCTTATCATCTGGAACGACAAGGTTGTCGTTGATGAACCATCTATTGTTGCCAAAGATATCCAAACCGGCAAGGTTGTGGCTATTGGTCGTAAGGCACAACAGATGCATGGTAAGACCCACAAATTAATCGAAACAGTTCGCCCGCTCAAAGATGGCGTAATTGCAGATTTCCAAAGTGCTGAACAAATGATCAAGGGAATGATTAAAATGATCAACCCAGGAAGAAGTTTGTTCAACCCTACACTCCGTATGGTAATCTGTATTCCTTCAGGTATTACCGAAGTTGAAAAGCGCGCGGTACAAGATTCCGCCGAACATGCCGGAGCTAAAGAAGTTTACCTCATCCACGAACCGATGGCTGCTGCAATTGGTATCGGAATCGACGTAGAAGAACCAATGGGTAACATGATCATCGATATAGGTGGTGGTACTTCAGAAATTGCCGTTATTGCCCTTGGAGGTATTGTTTGTGATAAATCTATCCGTATTGCCGGTGATGACTTCACCAATGACATCGAAGAATACATGCGTCGTCAACACAACATTCTTGTTGGTGAGCGTACCGCTGAGCAAATTAAAATTGAAGTTGGGGCAGCGTTGCCTGAGCTCGAGAATCCACCTGCAGACTTCGCAGTTCGCGGACGTGACCTCATGACCGGTATTCCGAAAGAAATCATGGTTTCTTACCAAGAAGTAGCGCACGCACTAGACAAAACCATTGCGAAAATTGAGGAAGCGATCTTAAGCGCCCTTGAAATGACGCCACCAGAACTTTCTGCTGATATTTACAAAACTGGTATTTATTTAGCTGGTGGTGGTTCCATGCTTCGCGGTCTTGACAAACGTATTTCTACGAAAACCAAATTACCGGTTCATATTGCTGAAGATCCACTAAGAGCTGTAGCTCGCGGTACAAGCATTGCCTTGAAAAACATCGACAAGTACCCATTCTTGATGGGCCGTTAATTTTGGCGAGCGCCTTCTAAGGCGTTTTGTATTTCTTGCTCGAATTTTTTCACTAATTCAGTATAAGCTGCTCCTGTTGCTGGCCCGCTAAATCCAGTATGGATTGCTATGATCTTTCCCTGCTGGTCAACCAAAATAGCAGTCGGAAAACTCATGATGCCGTTCAGCATCGGAAAATACGCAGCGGCGGCTTCTTTACTCGAGGTTCCTGCCAAATAAACCGGATAATTCAGTTTGAGTTCTTCTGAGAATTTTTTTAGCCTGTTTCTTTGTTTCTTTTGGTCCGAGCCAACTTCAAAGCCTAGCGCAATAATTTCAAGACCTTGACTGCCATACCTTGCCTTTAATTCTCTAAATAGATTGGCTTCATCAATGCAATTTGGGCACCAAGTACCCATAATTTGAATCAGGGTAACTTGCTGTTTTCTTGAAAAATCTAAATTGACTTTTTTGCCATTTAATTTTCGAAGTCCATTGAGCGCAACTGTTTCATCGCGCTTGATCAAATAGGTTAATTCGGCTTCGTCTCTTAACTGAACTGTTTCATCTTTGATGGCTTTGAAATGGGAGCTTGACTTTCCACCACTATAAAAGACGCCTTCCATTTCGTTGTCGCCATTGAGCGTTGCTTCAACTACAAAAGCCCAATAGCCCGTGTAGGTCTGTAAATGCAATTTTCCATTTGCGGCATAACCATGCAAATAACGGTAATCGCCGGTTTCACTCAGAAAACTTCCGAAAATGCGCCCATTCTTTTCTTGCTGAAATACACCTACCAACACTTCTTCATTTGGAGTGCCTGGCTCAAACAATACTTTCCATCTACCGAACAATTCCGGAAAGATACTATCAGGTTTTGGTATCATTTCTGAAAGCGACATGTACAAGTGAACAGGGTAGCTAACAGGTACCTTTTTGTTGTAGTTGATCCACCAACCGCGGGCTTCAGAAAAATCTTCGTTAAATGCAATTCGCCATTCGGCGTCTTGGGCAGGGAATTGATAGATAAGGGTATCGCCTATCCGTTTTTTTACGGACAACTGATATTCTTCTTTTCCATTGAAAATAATAATTAGGCCTTTCTCATTTATCGAAGAAAATGCTGCTGTTACTTGTATTTGCAAGCGATCATTGAGTTGAATTTCTGCAATATATGGGAAAAGAACACCGTTTTGTCGGGCCGAAAAATTGTCTTGGGTATGACCTAGAAAACCATTCAAAAAAGTAAATAAGATTCCAAAAATAGCGTTACGCATAAGTTGAAAGATTGCGGGGTTGAACTACGAAATTAAAAGAAATAAACTATCTTGCTTTGCGCATGCAACTTTTTGAAAACATAATCCGTCAATGGTCCTGTGTCTATGGATGAACGTGAGATCATACTTGGTTGTATAGCTGGTCGTCCAAAGGCTCAAAAAGCGTTGTTTGACATTTATGCTCCTAAACTACTCGTGATTTGTTTGCGCTACATGAAAGAAGTGCCGCGCGCTCAAGACACTTTGCAAGATGCTTTTGTAAAAATCTACAAACACCTCCCAGACTACAAGTTTGAAGGCGTTTTTGAAGGTTGGGTCAAAAGAATTACGGTCAATACATGTCTTGATCAATTGCGCAAAGACAAAAAATCGCTTTCAAATGTCTCTATAGACGATGTCAGTTTTAAGTTAGCGCATCATGACCACAGCGTTGAAAAACTAATGGCCGATGACCTACTAAAACTTGTGCAAAGTTTACCCGACGGATACCGTACGGTTTTTAACCTTTTTGCTATTGAAGGTTATTCACATCAAGAAATTGCCAAACAACTCAACATTTCTGAGAGTACCTCTAAAACACAGTACCTCAGAGCCAGAGCATATTTGAAAGACCGCCTAGAAAAAATTGACAATGACTGAACAAGACAACATTAAAGAACTATTTGCCAAAGGCCTTCAGGACCACCAGGTTCCTGTAGATCCTGCAATATGGTCTGCTGTTTCTGCCAATTTAGGTGCCGGCGTTGCCAAAACTGGTCTTAGTCTTTTAACTAAAACACTTCTTGGTGTTGCAGCATGTGCTGTTATAGCTGGAGCTGTTTATTTATCTTTAGATAAACAGAAACCAACGCCTAAAAAACAAGATTTAACAACGCCTCAAGAAGCAAAAAAGCCAATAGAAAATAAAAAGATTACCCCTACAGCACCAGCTAAAACGACTTATCAAACTTTCTATTATGAGCAGCCAGCAATAGGATGCTTTGACATAAAAGACGACGAACTTTTTGTTCCTGATTTTGACGCGCAAACTTATTCAGGAAATAGTACAGAAGTGCAGGCATTAACATCAGCTATCGTACCACAAGCTACTTCAGTTGTCATTCCAGCTCAAGGCCAATTAATTCAACCAATTGCTACTCCTTCTCAAAATGACCCAGTTCAAGAAGCGCAAGCAACTGCTGCGCCTGCTCAAAACCCAAGAATCACGCCGCTCACAAATACGCCAAAAATCAAGTTGCCAAATGTATTTACCCCGAACAATGACGGCCAAAATGATTGGCTAGAAATCGATTGGAAGGGGCTTTCAGTTGCTGACTTCAGTCTGGTAGTTTTAAATCAAAATAATCAGGTAGTATACAGAAGTTCGGAGCCGAACTTTAACTGGAACGGCACTGACCTCGGTGGTGAAAAATTGGCGCCTGGGTTCTTCATTTACTTTGTCACTGGCCAAATCAATGACGAAAAATGGCAGCAGTCAAGTAGCCTACAAATCCAGTATTAAATTTTTTGCTACCTTTCCGAATGCCTCTTATCTACTGCATTACCAACGGAAACAAAAAAATTCTTCAGGAAAATCAAGCTTTTCTCTCTGCATTACAAACGCACTTCGGAGCAGCTTTTCAATGTTACAATAGCTCCGATCCGGAAGCAGCCAGAAGTTTTATTCATCAATTAAATGAGCAGTGCACACACCTCATTTGCGTCGGTGGTGACGGCACTTTTAATATCATTGTAAATAGCGTCTGCACGCATCCAGACCCTAACTTTTCTCCAATTGTTGGTGTACTGCCTAATGGCACAGGCAATGATTTTTATCGATCGGCTGGCTTTCCAAAAAAATATGATTTCTTTGGAGCAATTGTTTCAGGTCAATTTGAAAACATTGATTTAGGCATACTCAAAACTGAGGAGCAAACACGATATTTCGCCAACATTACCGATATTGGTTTTGGTGGTGCTGTTGTGTTGCAACTTCAAAACTTCAGAAAGCGTTTCGGGCCTAACTTTTCTTATGGACTTGCCATCATCAAAACCTTTTTACAATATAAAAGACCTGTCGTTCAGATACAAAGCGCTCATTTTCAATACGAAGGAGAGCTTTTATTAGCCGCTTTTTGTAACGGAAATATTTTTGGAGACGGCTTATATATTCACCCCGGAGCACGCATCAATGACGGGGAGTTGAAGCTTACATTGCTCGGTAAAGTATCGTTGTTTGACTACTTGAAAAATGTTATGAAAGTGAAAAGAGGTTTTCAGATCAAGCATCCAGAGGCTCATTACTTAGCGGTGAGCTTTCCCATTCAGGTGCGGTCAGCGGCTGAATTTTTACACGCTGAAACCGATGGAGAATATATCGGTGGACACACCTTTGAAATTTCACTTTTACCTGGTAGACTAAAGATACTCCCGGTCAAATTCCACAACTAAAGTTTACTTATCTTTGGCTTTAGTGAAACGGTCCATTATTATTACTGCCGGAGGTTTGGGCAAGCGCATGCAAACTGAAATACCAAAGCAATTTTTATTGCTTCAGGAAAAACCTGTTTTATTGCATACCCTTGAGCGTTTTTATCAATTCGATCCAACAGCTCAAATTTTTATCACCTTACCGGAAGCATGGTTTGGCTATTGGAATGAACTGTTGGCTCAATTTGACATTCAGATTCCGCACCAACTCATCGACGGCGGTCAAGAGCGTTTCCATTCGATCAAAAATGCACTCGTTCATTGCCAAGGAGAAGAAGTTGCAGTGCATGATGGTGTTCGTCCACTTGTTAGTTTAGAAACCATTGAAAGGTGTTTTCAGGCACTTTCTGATGCGCAAGCAGTTGTTCCGGTTTTGCCGGCAAAAGACAGCATTCGAAAAGGCACACTTCAAAATTCCGAAACGGTTAACAGAGCTGAATATTTTCTGGTGCACACACCACAATGTTTCAAAACGGAAGTGCTAAAAAAGGCCTACGAACAAAACTATCAAAGCACATTTACTGATGATGCAAGTGTGGCCGAAGCTATTGGCATTCAACCTATTTTGGTCCTCAGTAATGAAGAAAACATAAAAATCACAAGCCCTTTTGATCTCAAACTCTTGAATAATCTATTGACTTAAACATGTTGCAAAGCCCACCAAATCTGAAGCCTGGTGACCTCGTTTATTTGTGCGCACCAGCTAAGGCTACTGAAGAAATTTATATTAAAGCAGCTGAAGACTGGTTGCATTCAATTGGCCTTAAATCAGAGAGAAGTCAGCACATCGGAGGTCGTCATCATTATTTTTCAGGCAGTATTTTAGAAAGACTTGCCGATCTGCAAGCAGGGCTCGACCATCCAGAAGCTAAGGCCATTTGGTGTGTGCGCGGCGGTTATGGTTCAGTCCAACTACTTGATGGTTTGCAATGGGCTCAGTTTATTCGTGAACCTAAATGGCTCATTGGTTTTTCTGATATCTGTGTGCTGCATCATAAAATACAAAGTCTTGGCTTCCAGAGTATTCACGGCACAATGGCGCTCAATCTTGAAAAAAATAGCCCAGCGGCTAAAACAACTTTAAGTGCTTTGCTTTTTGGAACTAGAACAGCTTTTAATTTTCCAGCTTCGTCATTTAACAAGATAGGGAAAGCACAAGGAATGCTTGTTGGTGGAAATTTAAGCATCGTATTTAGCATGTTGGCCACACCTGAACGCTATGACTTTTCTGATAGCATTTTATTTATGGAAGACCTGGCCGAACATCTTTATCATATTGACCGCATGCTACATGCCTTGCGTAAAACTGGGGCGCTTGAAAAAATTCAGGGGCTCATTGTTGGCGGTATGACTGAACTCGAAGACACCGATGTTCCTTTTGGAATGGGAATTGAAGCGCTCATTCTCGAACACTTTCAATACCGTAAAATTCCTATTTGCTTTGATTTTCCTGCTGGGCACATTGCTGACAACCGTGCTTTAGTATTGGGAGCCGAAGTTGAACTTGAGGTAGCTCATCAACAAGTTTTGTTAAACTATCTAAAATGATTCTAAATAGCTTTGTAAGCTATAATATCTAGTCAACAAATGCTTTAATTAGGTGTTCTTAACTTAAATTTGCAACACTTCAAATGAAAGATCCATATGAGTAACTCTGCATTCTTTAAATCATCAATCGGTAAGAAAGTGTTTATGGCACTTACCGGTTTATTCCTATGCACCTTCCTAATTGGGCACTTGCTAGGAAATTTACAACTCATCCTCAAGACAGGAGAAGAAGGCCGCCGTGCTTTCAATGAGTATGCCTACTTTATGGGGCACAATCCATTTATCAAGATCCTATCTTACGTGACCTACGCCGCTGTGCTTATTCACATTATTGATGGTATCTTATTAACTATCCAAAACCGCAAGGCGCGTCCAGTGCGTTATGCTTACAGCAAGCCAGGTGCAAATTCAAGTTCTGCAAGCCGTAGCATGGCCATTCTAGGAACCTTAATCCTTGTTTTCCTTGCTACACACATGGCTAATTTCTGGTGGAAAATGAAAGTCAAAGAAGACGTTCCATTACACACCTATACGCTTGAAATGAAAAATCAAATGATGGGTGCGGCTAACACAGAATTGTATTACACGCATGTACCGGGTGTTCAACCGATTCCAAAAGACCCAAATAACATCATCGAAAAAGGAACAGACCTTTACATCAAAGGAACCAATGTAAAAGTAGCTGAAGGTTACCGTGATTTACACACTTTGGTGATGGACTTCTTTAGTAAAAGTAAAAATGAAGGTGCGCTTTTTGCCGTATTGTTCTACGTGATTTCAATGATTGTTTTGGCTTATCACTTACTACACGGTTTTCAAAGTGCTTTCCAATCTTTAGGATTTAATCATCCGAAATACACTCCGCTAATTAAAAAACTGGGTGCGGCTTTTGCAATATTAGTACCGCTATTGTTCGCAATTATCCCTGTTATTATTTTCATGAATCACTAGGAATTAGGCTATGTCAACATTAAATTCGCGCATTCCGGAAGGTCCAATCTCAGAGAAATGGACCAATCATAAAAACCACATGAAGTTGGTTGCTCCAAACAACCGTCCAAAAATCGACATCATTGTTGTTGGAACGGGCTTAGCTGGTGCATCTGCCGCTGCTTCTCTTGGTGAAATGGGCTACAACGTGAAGGCCTTTTGCTTCCAAGATTCTCCAAGACGTGCACACTCTATTGCAGCACAGGGAGGTATCAACGCAGCAAAAAACTACCAAAACGACGGTGACTCTGTTTACCGTTTATTTTATGACACAATCAAAGGTGGTGACTACCGCGCTCGTGAAGCCAACGTTTACCGTCTAGCAGAAGTTTCAGGAAACATCATTGACCAATGTGTTGCTCAGGGTGTTCCGTTTGCTCGTGAATACGGAGGTCTACTTGACAACCGATCTTTTGGTGGTACACAAGTACAACGTACTTTCTATGCTGCTGGGCAAACTGGTCAACAATTATTACTTGGTGCTTATTCTGCACTTTCTCGTCAAATTGGTCTTGGTCGTGTAAAAATGTACCACCGTCATGAAATGATGGACCTCGTTAAAGTTGACGGCAAAGCACGTGGAATCATCGCTAGAAACTTAGTTACTGGTGAGTTAGAGCGCCATTCTGCACATGCCGTAGTTCTTGCTAGTGGTGGTTACGGAAACGTTTATTTCTTATCGACAAACGCAATGGGAAGCAACGTTTCAGCTGCTTGGAAAGTACACAAAAAAGGGGCACACTTCGCTAATCCTTGTTTTGTACAAATTCACCCGACTTGTATTCCGGTACACGGCACTAACCAATCTAAATTGACACTCATGTCTGAGTCTTTAAGAAACTCAGGCCGTATTTGGGTTCCAAAGAAAAAAGAAGACGCAGAAGCTATTCGCGAAGGTCGTTTAAAACCAACGCAAATTGCTGAAGAAGACCGCGATTACTTCCTCGAAAGACGCTACCCTGCATTCGGAAACCTAGTTCCGCGTGACGTCGCTTCACGTGCGGCAAAAGAGCGTTGTGATGCAGGTTTCGGAATCGAAGCTAACGACACCAACGAAGGTGTTTACCTCGATTTCGCTACGGAAATCCGCAACAAAGGCCGTCAATCAGCTTTTGCACAAGGTGATCATAATCCTTCAGACGAAAAAATCTTAGCACTCGGTAAAAAATGGATTGAAGAAAAATATGGTAACCTCTTTCAGATGTACCAAAAAATTACCGACGACAACCCATACGAAACACCAATGAAAATTTACCCTGCTGTCCACTACACAATGGGTGGGGTTTGGGTAGATTACAACCTACAAAGTTCTATCGAAGGCTGTTTTGTAACCGGTGAAGCCAACTTCTCTGACCACGGAGCTAACCGCTTAGGTGCCTCTGCACTTATGCAAGGTTTAGCCGATGGTTATTTCGTATTACCTTACACCATTTCAGATTACCTCGCCAATGACATCCGAACTGGTAAAATCGCCACAGATACACCAGAATTTGAAACTGCCGAGGCTGAAGTAAAAGCAAGTATTGACCGCTTCCTCAACAATAAAGGAACGAAATCGGTTGACCACTTCCACAAGCGTTTAGGCTTAATCATGTGGAATAAGGTTGGTATGGCGCGCAATGAAGCAGGCTTGAAACAAGCTATTGAAGAAATTGCCGCTCTGAAAGAGGAGTTCTACAACGACGTATTTGTCCCTGGTGCTGCCAACGAAATGAACCCTGAACTCGACAAAGCGATGCGTGTAGCTGACTTTATTGAGCTCGGCCAACTCATGGCTGTAGATGCTTTGCATCGTCTTGAATCGTGTGGAGGTCACTTCCGCGAAGAATACCAAGACAGCGAAGGAGAAACACTCCGCGACGACGAAAACTTCAAATATGTAGCTGCTTGGGAATACCAAGGAGGAGATGCAACCAAGGCTAACTTGAACAAGGAAGCTTTGAATTATGAATTCATCAAAATTGCTGCGCGCAACTATAAATAAGAATAGTATGGCTTCAAAGTATATCAATATTACACTCAAAATCTGGAGACAAAAAAACACCAACGCTAAAGGTGGTCTAGAAACCTATAGTCTTAACCAGGTGTCTACAGATAGTTCGTTTCTAGAAATGCTCGACCAATTGAATGAGCAATTGATCAACGAACAAAAAGAACCTATTGCTTTTGACCACGATTGTCGCGAAGGTATCTGTGGAATGTGTTCTTTGTATATCAACGGAAGAGCGCATGGTCCAGAAACCGGAACAACAACTTGTCAGTTGCACATGCGTAGTTTCAAAGACGGAGACACAATTTATGTAGAGCCATGGAGATCAAGAGCTTTCCCTATTATCAAAGATTTGGTAGTAGACCGCTCGGCATTTGATCGCATTCAACAAGCTGGTGGCTTTGTTTCTGTAAATACTTCAGGACGCACAATGGATGCAAATGCCATTCCTATTCCAAAAGCTGATGCAGATAAAGCCTTTGAAGCAGCGGCTTGTATTGGTTGTGGTGCTTGTGTAGCTACTTGTAAAAATGGATCAGCAATGCTATTTGTTGGGGCTAAAGTTTCTCAGTATGCTTTGCTACCACAAGGTAAAGTTGAAGCCAAAGATCGCGTACTCAATATGGTTCGCCAAATGGACGAAGAAGGTTTTGGAAACTGTACCAATACAGGTGCTTGTGAAGTAGAATGTCCTAAAGGAATTTCTCTTGAAAACATAGCGCGCATGAACCGCGAATACCTTGTGTCTTCCTTAACATCAGAGAAATAGAAATTGTCATAACATAAAAAGGGCGGTTAATAATAACCGCCCTTTTTTTATGCTTTTAAAACAGCTTACTTCAGCTGTTGACCTTCATTTTTATACCAACCTTGGTTGTCTTTGATTTCAACAGGCACATTTGATTTATCGCTGAGGCGCTTTTGTGTGCGCATCCAGAAATAGAAGCCAAAAAAGCCTAATACGATTAAGATGTTGTTGAAATAGTTTTGAACGAATTCAAAAAATCCAAAAGACCATTGAAATGCGTCACCAATTTTATAAATGAAATCTATCCAAGTCATTGTTATCTGCTTTAGTGCAACAAATGTACTACAAATTTTAGAAATTGTAATGCGGAATTAAATTTCTCCCATCAAGGCAAGTGTTTCTTTTGAGGCCGCTTGCTCCGCTTCTTTCTTTGAAAGCCCTTTGCCTTTGCCATAGGCTGTTCTATTGATCTGAACCTCTATCTCGTACTGCCATTTACCATCGATAAATTGCTCGTCTAACACTTTAAATTCAATGCTCAACTTTTTGCGCTGACACCAAATAAATAACGCCGATTTAAAATCAATTTCTTCTTCAAGAAGTTGGGCCAAATTCAGGTACTTTCTGAGTACATTATTGCGAATGACTTGTTTGGTTCTGTCATAACCTGCGTCTAGATAAATTGCACCTACTAAGGCCTCAAGTGCATTGCCTTCTAGGCCTGCTAAGTTGATGCTTCTACTCTGGTTATAAATGAGGTGCTGGCGAATACCCATGCGCTCACCGATACCAGATAAGGTTTTTCGGTTTACAATTTTTGACTTGATTTTAGTGAGCTTTCCTTCATCAGCATCCGGATACTTTTCAAAAATATAAGAGGCGACTATCGCATCAAGAATGGCATCGCCTAAAAATTCTAGTCTTTCGTTGGCCTGCAATAAAGCCTCTTCTGATAAAATACTTTTGTGGGTAAGCGCTTGCTTAAAGTGCTGAATATGAACGGGTTTGTAACCAAAGTTTTGTATGACAAAGCGGATGAGCTTTAATTCATCAGCGGTTCTTTTCTTTGAAAACAAAGGAAATTTCAGCAAATTATGCGTTGAATTTCTTGACGATAATGGTGGTGTTATGACCCCCAAAACCGAATGTGTTGGAAAGTGCAATATTTACCGTACGAGCTTGCGCTTTGTGGAAGGTAAAATTAAGTTTTGAGTCTAGCTCAGGATCGTCGGTAAAATGATTGATTGTAGGAGGTACGATATCATTTTTGACTGACAACACACAAGCAACCGCTTCAATAGCACCTGCTGCACCAAGAAGGTGACCAGTCATTGATTTAGTTGAGCTAATGTTGAGATTGTAAGCGTGTTCTCCGAATACGCTTTGAATGGCTTTTACTTCAGCGATATCGCCGAGTGGTGTAGAAGTTCCGTGAACATTGACGTAGTCTACTTGTGACGGATCAATTTCAGCATCTTCTAGAGCAGCCAACATGGTATTTCTTGCGCCAATTCCATCGGGATGTGGAGCTGTCATGTGATATGCATCACCGGACATTCCGCCACCGATTACTTCGGCATAAATTTTTGCTCCTCTTTTAATGGCATGCTCGTATTCTTCAAGAATGAGGCAGCCTGAGCCTTCTCCGAGAACAAAGCCGTCGCGATCGAGGTCGAACGGACGAGATGCTGTTTCTGGAGAATCATTGCGAGTAGATAATGCTTTCAAAGCATTGAATCCACCCATTCCCATTTCATTGACACCAGCCTCAGAACCACCAGTTACAATGGCATCGGCTTTACCTAATCGAATCAGGTTAAAAGCATCAATAATGGCATTGGTTGCAGATGCACAGGCAGAAACACATACATAATTTGGTCCACGAAGACCATATTTAATAGAAATGTGACCTGCTGCGATATCAGCAATCATTTTAGGAATAAAGAAAGGGTTGAAACGCGGTGTGCCGTCTCCGCCAAAATATTCTCTGGCTTCTTCTTGAAAGGTTTTAAGACCCCCAACACCTGAACCCCAGATAACACCAATGCGATCTAGGTTTGGATTTGATTCAAGTAAAGCAGCATCTGCCATAGCTTCCGTGGCGGTAACTATGGCATACTGCGAAAATTGATCAAGCTTACGAGCTTCTTTACGGTCAATGTGGTCTTCCACATTGAAGTCTTTTAATTCACATGCAAATTGCGTCTTGAATAAAGAAGCATCAAATTGTTTGATGGGTGCAGCTCCGCTCTTACCTGCCATTAGGCCATCCCAGTATTCTTGTACTGTGTTTCCTATTGGGGTGAGCGCACCTAGGCCCGTTACAACAACTCTTTTTAATTGCATACCTGTGAATTAGTAGCTTGAAAGATTACACGTTAGCTTCGATGTAAGCAATAGCGTCACCAACAGTTTGGATACCTTCTGCTTTATCGTCTGGAATAGAAATGTTAAATTGTTTCTCGAATTCCATGATTAACTCAACGGTGTCGAGTGAATCAGCACCCAAGTCATTTGTGAAGCTAGCTTCGTTAGATACTTCACTTTCTTCAACATTCAGTTTATCTACGATGATCGCGATAACTTTAGCTTTGATGTCAGACATTTTTTAAAATTTAAAGGTTTCAGCTTGCAAAGAAAAAAACTATCGCCCAATAAACAAAACTTATATGAATTTAATTTATCAACACTGCAAGGCTCAAATGCTTGGAATCAGTCACTATGCTTAACTTTGTTGCACAAATGCAAACACAAATTATCATTTTTATTTCTGGTGCTGGAAGCAATGCCCGTGAAATCATACGCTATTTTCGTAGTAATGAGGCAATTAATGTCTGTGGTGTCATCTCTAGTAAAGAAAATGAAACCATGGCCTTGTTTTGTGAAGAGCAACAAGTGCCGTTTGTCAATTTGAAAGGTCAAGACTTTTCTGCCTACTTGAATTTTTGCCTCAAACAAAATGCCCAATGGGTCATATTGGCCGGTTTCTTAAAAAAGATTCCAATTGATCTGCTTGAGGCTTATCCTGATCGCATCATCAATATTCACCCTTCTTTATTACCCAATTATGGCGGGGCAGGGATGTACGGTAAAAAAGTACACGAAGCAGTAGCTGCAGCACAAGAAAGCTTTAGCGGAATTAGTATTCATTTAGTGAATGAAGAATTCGATAAAGGAAAGTTGCTTTTTCAACACGCTGTTAAGCTACCCGAAAACGCCAGTTCTGAGCAAGTTGAAAGCAGTGTTAGGGCTTTAGAATTGACTCATTTTGCGCAAGATCTAGAAACCTATCTGAGTTCAAACTAACTAATGGCCTGCTCTAAATACTGAGCAAAACGCCAACAGTCTTCATAAGAATTATACAAAGGTGCGGGTGCAATCCGAATCACATTTGGCTCACGCCAATCTGCGATGACGCCTAATGCTGTTAGTTTGTCAAAAAGCTTTCGGCCTTGACCTTTGGCCATAATAGACAACTGTGCGCCTCTTTGTGACGGCGAACTCGGTGTAATGATTTCAAATTCACATTTATCTTGGTTACGCACCGAAATTTCATGGATCAGAAATTCAAGATATGCCGTCATTTGATCGCGCTTTTCACCAATGCGGTCCATGCCGGCTTCTTCAAATATTTCTAAAGACGCCAAGTGTGCCGCCATACCCAAAACAGGGGCATTACTTAATTGCCATCCTTCGGCCCCAGGAATGGGATCAAAACCAGGTTCCATTTGAAAGCGCACTTCTTTATTGTGGCCCCACCAACCTGCAAAACGCGGTAAACTTTTATTGTGAGCGTGGTTTTCATGAATGAACATACCCGAAACACCTCCAGGTGATGAATTCAAGTATTTATAACCGCACCATGCAGCAAAATCAACGTTCCAATCGTGTAAGTGTAAGTTGACATTACCCGCAGCGTGGGCTAAATCAAAACCAACCACTGCGCCAACAGCGTGCCCAGCTTTTGTGATTTTTGCCAAATCAAAATACTGACCTGTATAATAATTAACGCCGCCAATCATAACCAGGGCTAGTTCATCTCCTAGTTCTTGAATTTTAGCGAGGATGTCTTCTTCTCTGATCAATTGCTCTCCTTGGCGTGGACCCACCTCAACTAAGGCGTCTTGAGGCAAACCGTGAAAGGCCACCTGTGAAGCCAATGCATACTGATCTGAAGGAAACGCTTTTTCTTCGCAAAGAATTTTTACTCTTTTACCTATTGGACGATAAAATGACACCATTAATAAGTGCAAATTCGTTGTTAAAGAGTGTGTGATGACCACCTCAATTGGCTTGGCACCAACTACCTTTGCAGCCATTGCCGTCAGATTTTCATGGTAAGAAAACCATGGTCGTCTTGACAAAAAGTGACCCTCAACGCCAAATTTGGCCCAATCGTCGAGTTCTTCTTGTAAATAAGTTGCTGCAGTTTTTGGCTGCAAGCCCAAAGAGTTTCCTGTAAAATAAACAGGATTCTCGGTATGAAAATTCGGGAAATAAAAGCGCGAGCGAAAAGCTGCTAATGGATCTTGTTGGTCTAGTTTTTTTGCGAAATCGGGGCTAAATTGAAATTCCATATGCGCGGCTTTATTCGTAACTTTGTTGTCGCAAATATACATAAGAATGAAGACTCCCTCTCCGATTAACCGCAGCCGTTCTGCAGAATTATTTGAAGCAGCAAAAGAATACTTTCCAGGAGGAGTAAATTCTCCTGTCCGCGCTTTTAAATCTGTCGGGGGCACACCCTTATTTATTGCCAAGGGCGACGGCGCCAAAATCTGGGACGAAGATTGCAATGAGTTCATCGATTTTTGCGGCAGTTGGGGGCCTTTGATTCACGGACACAATCACCCTTATGTATTTGAAAAAATTGTTGCCGCGCTTCAAAATGGCTCAAGTTTTGGTGCACCAACAAAAAAAGAAAATGAGCTTGCCTCATTTATGTTAGAAAGACTTCCTTTCATCGATAAAATTCGTTTTACTAGCTCTGGAACCGAAGCCGTCATGAGCGCCTTGCGTTTAGCTAGAGGAGCGAGCGGAAAAAATAAAATCATCAAGTTTGAAGGTTGCTACCATGGGCACGTAGATGCTTTACTAGTTAAAGCGGGTAGTGGTTTGGTTACCTTCGGAACCTCATCAAGCGCAGGTGTTCCTGAAGCTTTTGCCAATGAAACAATCGTTCTGCCATTAAACGATCTTGCCGCACTTGAAGCTTGTTTTGAAGCCAATCACCACGACCTAGCCGCTGTAATTATTGAACCTATACCGGCAAACAATGGCCTCATTCTTCAAGACCTCAGCTTCTTAAAAAGCCTCCGAGAACTTTGTACTAAATTCAAGGTCTTCTTGATTTTTGACGAAGTTATTTCAGGGTTCAGGGTTGCTTTTGGCGGGGCTGCTGAATTCTACGGCATCTCGCCAGATATCGTCACCTACGGCAAAATCATGGGTGGGGGCTTGCCAGTTGGTGCCTATGGCGCCAAAAAAGAAATAATGCAATTTGTGTCGCCAGATGGGCCAGTTTACCAAGCCGGAACGCTTTCTGGTAATCCGGTTGCCATGGCCGCTGGTTTAGCTCAACTTGAACTTTGTGCTGCACCTGGTTTTTACGAGGCACAAGCCGAAAAAACCAACAAATTTGTGCAGGGCATCAATGATTTTGCAGCCGAACACAACTTTCCTATGGAATTAGTAAGTATTGGTTCTGTTTTTTGGTTTTCTTTTAATGGTAAAAAACGCATTGCTGCAGCTGAGCAAATTGATAACGACATGAGTGCTTTCAACTTCATGCACCATTACCTACTCAATGAAGGTGTTTATTTTGGTCCAAGTGGCTACGAAGTTGGTTTTGTTTCTTCAGCGCATACCCATGAGCAACTCGACTTTGCTCAAGAAAAAATCAAAGAAGCGCTAAAAGCGTTCTATAATCAATAGGAATAGCTAGCTTTAAGCCGTGAATTTAGTAACCGGGGCCACCGGATTGTTAGGCAGTCATGTACTGGTAGAGCTCGTCAAAAACGAGCAGCGTTGTCGTGCGAGTTACCGCAGCGAGGCTAAAATTCAAGATGTCTTCAAACTATTCACCTTCTATTTCAAAGAAGAGGCCCAACAAAAATGGACGCTAGTTGAGTGGATAAAAGCAGATTTACTTGACATCACCGATATTGATTCCTTAATTAATGGTGTTGATCGTGTTTACCATTGTGCCGCACTTGTCTCCTTTTTCAAAGCTGATTTCGAACTTTGCTTGCAGCAAAACAGATACGTAACCGCTACCCTAGTTGACTTTTCATTAAAATATGGCGTTAAACACTTTTGCCACGTGAGCTCCACTGCCGCCATCGGAGGCGCTGTGCCAGTAGCAAATGAAAAAACCAAATGGCAAGTTGGTGGCAAACACAGTGGTTACGGAATTTCTAAATTACTCGCCGAACGCGAAGTTTGGAGAGGCATTGAAGAAGGCTTGAAAGCCGTAATTGTGAATCCGTGTGTCATTTTGGGCCCAGCAGCAATAGGCAGTCCTTCATTGCAAATTTTAGAAACCGCCAAGCAAGGGCTCTTATTTTATACTTCAGGAAGCAACGCGGTTGTAGATGCCAGAGATGTTGCTAAAGTAATGGTAGCTTTAGTTGAAAAAGGGGTGCATAATCAACGCTACTTGGTGGTGGGCCCACAACAGTCTTTTAAAAGTTTGTTTGCCCAATTTGCAAAAGCACTTGGTAAAAACGAACCAAAATTTGCAGCACCAAAATTACTCACCTACTTATTTGCCATTAGTCATGAATTGTGGTGCCACGTAAGCGGAAAGCGCAATGGGCTCACAATAGAAACTGCTCGCTCCTCATATCAAAATGTCAAATATGACATCAACAAAATTCAAACTGAGTTGTCCTATGAGTATACGCCGCTCGATCAAATTATTGCCAATATGGTCAGGGGCCAAGAAGTAATTACCAAAGATTAGAACTTTGAATCGAAAACTGATTCTATTTATTGGCATCTTTTACCTTGTCGGAATTGTGGGCATGTATTTCCCTGCCTACAGATCCTTTTTTGTCAACCTAAGCTTTTTTCACTTACTGCTTTCATTCGGTGTATTATTATTGAGTCGAAAAGCATACAACCTAAAATATTGGGGATTCATAGCTATTGCATTTCTTGCCGGCATGAGTGCCGAATGGATTGGCGTGCATACAGGCTACCTATTTGGTGACTACGCTTACGGGGCTGTACTCGGGCCGAAATTATTTGCGGTGCCACTCATTATTGGTGTCAATTGGGCCATGCTCAGTATTGTTTCTGCCGCGCTTTTAGACAAATTAAAACTTAATGCCTGGCTCGAAATTATTTTTGCGGCACTTTTAATGGTATTCCTAGATTATTTAATGGAACCCGTTGCCATAAAACTCGGATTTTGGCATTGGAAAAATGGCGCCATTCCAGCCTTTAACTATGTGTGTTGGTTGCTAGTTTCATTGGGTATTCAATATATTTACAGTAAATGGCGACTTAATGAGTCAAACAATGTCGCTATTGCGTTGTTTTTTTACATAGTCGCATTTTTCACAATTTTAGATATTTACTTATGATTTGGTGGGGTCCAATTGTTTTACTCGGTACATTTTTCATGATGGAATTCATGGCTTGGGCAACGCACAAGTATGTGATGCACGGCATTATGTGGTATTTCCATAAAGATCATCATCAGGTAGAGCCTGGTTTTTTTGAAAAAAATGATGTGTTCTTTTTGATTTACGCCATACCATCTTGGCTCTGTATCATGTTGGGCATGATGAACCAAAACTTATTACCTGTCTGGATTGGTTTCGGAATTGCTGCTTATGGCTTGGCTTATTTTCTGATTCATGACGTCTATATCCACCGCCGCTTCAAATGGCTTAGAGACATCGATCATCCTTATTTTTATGCCATTCGCAGAGCGCACAAAATTCACCACAAACACCTTGGTAAAGAACACGGTGAGTGCTTCGGAATGCTTTTAGTGCCTATTCGTTTCTACATCGAAAGCGCCAAGCAATACAAACAACGCGCATGAGTTTATACGGCTGGGTTATATTATTGTCTTTTATCGGGCCTTTCGCTTTAAGTTTCGACAAAAAAGTGGCCTACTACAAAGATTGGCGCTTTGTCATCCCGGCAATCATCGGTGCGGCTATTCCTTTTATCCTTTGGGATATCCAATTCACTGAGTGGAAAATCTGGGGATTTACACCTCGTTACTTACACGGGACCTATTTTTATAATTTGCCCATAGAAGAAGTCTTGTTTTTTTTCGTGGTACCCTACAATTTCTTATTTATTCTGAGGGTAATCCAAGCCTATTTCCCCAAACGAGAAGCACCAAAATTTATAGGAATAATTGCCTGGGTTGTCATCTTAAGCAGCCTTGTATTACAGGCTATTTATCACGATAATTACTACACTTTTTCAGCGACATTTTTTAGTGCCACGCTCACCGCTTTTTTATGGAAAAAACATTGGTTCAGTGATTTTATTTGGGCTTATTTGCTCTGCCTAATTCCATTTTTTATTGTCAATGGCATTTTAACAGGCGCCTTTACACCTGAGCCAATTGTATGGTATAATTCAGCGCACATCATTGGTTTTAGGATGGTTAGCATCCCATTTGAGGACCTCTTTTACAACTTTGATTTGACCATTCTTTTAACTTGGATTTATTTTTCGTTAAAAAAACGCAAGGAAAATTTGGATAGAGTTTTGTAAAAATAAAAATATCCTTAACTTTGTCGCCCCTAGCAAAGCAAAGGCAGCGCAATAATGGGAGTCTTAAGCGAGAATAGCTCAGTTGGTAGAGCACGACCTTGCCAAGGTCGGGGTCGCGGGTTCGAATCCCGTTTCTCGCTCTTTTGAGCTCGAGTGGTGGAATCGGTAGACACGCCGGACTTAAAATCCTGTGGGCATTTGCCCGTGCGGGTTCAAGTCCCGCCTCGAGTACAATACTGTGAAACTAACCCTTGATCCTTTTTGGATTGAGGGTTTTTTGTTTTTAGGCTACTCCGATTTTTTCTTTTAATTGCGGCTTTTTCAACGTTTTATTTAAATTTAACCAAGTAAAACAACATGCGTCATTTATTCAATTTCAGCTGCGGCCTTCTTCTACTCAGTTCCTTAGGAGCTTGTTCCTCCCCAGAAGAAGCCAAGCAAAAACAAAGCAAACCTGTCAGTACTCGTGTTGTGGAACCTAGTCAAGATTACGATACTTGTCAAATTGGACAGCAAGTTTGGATGGCTCAAAATTTAAATGAGCCACACTTCAGAAATGGCGACCCAATTAAACAGGCAAAGACTTTAGATGAATGGAAAAAAGCGGGAAACACCTGCACGCCAGCTTGGTGTTATTACGATAATGACTCCGCACTCGGTGAAAAATTCGGCAAACTGTATAATTTCTATGCCGTCAATGATCCAAGAGGTTTAGCCCCAAAAGGATGGGCCCTTCCTGCGAATGCCGACTTTCAAAAATTATTGAGCACGCTCAGAAAAATAGATAAAGATGCTATGGCACTCCAGCACCCTTCTTTTGTTGGTGATTGCCCAGACTCAGATGTTTTGAAATTTCACGCCTATGGTTCTGGTTATCGCAAAGAATCTGGTGCCTTTTCTGGCAAGGATGAATATGCAAGCTACTGGAGCAAAGACACGGCAAACGCATACAGTGCAAATGCACTTTATCTGCATAAATACAAATTTGACCCTTTGTGGGGAAGTTATTATAAATCTGGTGGATTTTCTGTGCGCTGCATTAGGCAGTAGCAGGTTACCATGTGCTGTAGCAATTCCCATCCTAAACTGAGTTCTTCTCGATAAAAGGTCATTTTGACAATTATTCGTAACTTCACCCCTCATTTTTTTGTACATTTAGTCGCATGTGGAGTAAAGTTGCTAGTTTAATTCTCAGAAATCGCCTTTTCATTCTGGCAATCGTTGCCTTAATCACCATTTTCTTTGGGTATTTTGCAGCTACTTCGCTCAAGGTTGACAACCGTTACGGGAACACCCTTCCAAAAGATGATCCTATTCAAATGGATTATGAAAAATTCAAATTACAATTTGGAGAAGATGGGTCTACCCTAGTTATTGCCGTTCAAACAGACTCCCTATACACCGAAGAAAACTTCAAGAAGTGGCGCGAGTTGGGTTATCAAATTTTGAAAATTAAAGGTGTTGACAACGTTGTTTCTGAAGCCACACTTTTTGCGATGACCAACAACATCAAAAAGAACGAATTTGAAATTCATCGTATTTTTTCTGACACCACTTTTAGAGATAAGAGTATTGACTCCGTCAAAAAAGAAGTGCGCAAAAACCCAATTTACAGAGGTTTACTTTATAACGATACCAGTAATGTGTCTTTACTCATGATTGGAATGGATGAAAAAATCCTAGCCAATCAGAAGAAGTCAAAAGTTGTATTTAAAATTGAAGAGTTAGCTAAATCCTATGAAAAACACTTTGGCAAGGTGTATTTTGCAGGTTTACCACACATGCGCGTCGTTGTGGCTAAGCGCATTGTCAGTGAAATGTACATCTTTTTAGCGCTTTCTATTTTTGCATCTTCGCTATTGCTTTACATTTTCTTCCGCTCCTTATATGTCGTTTTACTCTGTAATACTGTCGTTTTCATCTCCGTCATTTGGGCCTTGGGCAGCATCGCCTTTATGGGTTATGAGCTCTCTATCATTATGGCGCTCATCCCACCTCTACTCATCGTAATTGGGGTTCCGAACTGCGTCTTCCTCATAACTAGGTACCATCAAGAATATGTGCGCCTTGATAACAAAATGCGCTCCTTGTTTGTCATGATCAAACGCATCGGATCCGTAACCTTCCTGACCAATTTAACTACAGCAGTAGGTTTTGTGACCTTCACGAGTTCTGATAAATTAGCACAATTTGGACTGATTTCGAGTTGGAACATCATGGTTGTTTTTGTGCTCTCTTTGGTTATCATTCCAATTTTTGCATCTTTTGCTAAACCACCTAAACCACGCCACCTTAAGCACTTAAGTCGTGTTTATTCGCAAGGTATCATTGAAATTATTGTAAAAATTGTTACCAAGTATCGTCCTTGGATTTACGCGACATCTGTCCTAATGGTTATTTTTAGCCTCTATGGCATGACTAAAATCATCTCTACTGGAAATGTAACAAGCGATTTACCAAAAGACGACCCTATTTTACTGGACATGAAATTTGTCGAAAGCAACTTTGGGGGCTCTATTCCTTTTGAGATTACCGTCAATTACAAAGAAAAGGGGCGCCTATTTAGCACTGAAACCATGCAAAAAGTAGATGAAATTCAGGGTGTGTTTGCCAAAGACACTTTGTTTTCAAAAAGCATGTCTTATGTTGACCTGATCAAGTCTATTAACATGGCTTACCACGGTGGAGATCCTAATAAGTACACCATCATCTCGAACCGCGATAAACTGCGCCTCAAAAAATACATTGACAAACTTGACCTCAGCAGCTTAAATGGCGGCTCAGTTTCTCTTAAAAATTTGGTTGATACAAGTAAAACTACTCTAAGAATCCGCATGCAAATGAAGGATCTTGAGGTCGACAAAGTAGGGCCAACTCTTGACAAACTCAAAGTCACAACTGACCAGATACTCAACCCTGAAAAACCAACCTTAGAAAGACTTTATACCAAAATCAACAAAGGAGATGTTGGTGCCATCGACTCCATTATCTACGAGCATGCAGGCGTTTACAACAACCTGACTTCCATTTTGTCAAAAGGAAATGATGCACAACAAATGGCCTTTGACATGAACCCTGAGAAAATCAAAGACTATGCGGGCAAAAAAGGCTTTTCACAACACCTTCGACAAGCAATCGATCAAGAATATTATGACCTAGTTTTCACAGGAATCAAAGTGGTACAAACAGAAGGAACCAAGTATCTATTTGTGAACCTACTTCAGTCTTTGATTTTTGCCATTATCTCTATTGCTATTATGATGGCCTTCTTGTTTAGGTCTTTCCGCATCATATTAGTATCCATGATTCCGAATATTATTCCGTTGTTGTTCACTGCTGGCATCATGGGGTATTTTCAAATTCCACTCAAGCCTTCAACTATTTTAGTGTTCGGTATCGCACTAGGTATTACTGTTGACAACGCCATTTTGTTTTTAGGTAAATACAGACACGAATTGAAGCAACACGCATGGGATACCCGCTTTGCCATTCTGCACTCTCTAAGAGAAACAGGGCTTGGTATTTTCTATACGTCAGTAATTCTTTTCTTCGGATTCTTGATGTTTGTCTTCTCGCAATTTGGAGGCACAAAGGCGCTTGGCTTGCTGGTTTCCATTACCATTTTAGTCGGTATGGCCACCAACTTGATTATTTTGCCGGCCTTGCTCTTAAGCCTCGAAAGAAAGTTCAGCATGCGCTCTTTCCAAGAGCCCTTGATTGATATCTATAACGAGGAAACAGACTACGACATGGACAAACTCGAAATTGAGTTTGCTGCCGAGCACCCAGAGAAAGACTAAAGTCTAAACTCTTATATTAAATGTAAATTTTTCACGCTGATTAGGCGTCTTGGAGCTTTTTAACCATTGTTAAAATGGTAGCCAACGCAACAGTTTCTCCGGTTTCATCATAGACATCGACCAAGAATTTAACGATGCCTTTGGCGACGTCTTCTGGACTTCTTTTTTCTTGATCAACTTTTTCTTTCACCGTAAAACGAACGCCAATAGTTGCGCCCGGATAAACCGGCTTTGTAAAGCGCGCCTCTTCGATTCCGTAATTCAATAAGACAGGTCCTTTCTTTGGGTCAACAAATAAACCTGCTGCTTTGGCAAGAATGAAATAACCATGAGCAACGCGTCTTTCAAAGATGGTTCCTTCCAAAGAAGTTGCATCCATGTGCGCATAAAAGTTATCGCCTGATACATTGGCAAAATTGACGATATCGGCGTCTGTGACCGTATGCTTATGAGTAAATACGGTTTCGCCGATCACTAATTCTTCAAAGTGCTTTCTGAATACATGTGGATTGGCTTCTGGCATGTCTGCCCCAACTTGAAATTGCTGTGTAATCGCTGTAATCGTTGTTGGATGGCCTTGTATTGCTGTGCGCTGCAAATAATGCAACACGCCACGCTTACCACCCATTTCTTCACCGCCGCCCGCTCTTCCTGGACCACCATGTGTCAGTAACGGCATTGGTGAGCCGTGCCCCGTGCTTTCTTTGGCGCAATCTTTATTTAAAACTAAAATACGGCCGTGCATGCTGGCAGCTCCTACTACGTAGTCAACTGCTTCTTGATTGCTTGGGGTCACGATTGACGACACCAAACTTCCTTTACCTAATTTGGCAATCTCAATGGCTTGATCGAGGTCTTTGTAAGGCATGATTGTAGCCACTGGCCCAAAGGCTTCGATGTCATGACAAGCGGTGTTTTGTAAAGGGTTTTCATTGCGAAATAAAATCGGCGGAAAGAAGGCTCCGGCTTTGGCATCAGCACCAACTAGTTCGAAAGCATCTGGGTTTCCAAAAACGATATCTTGGGATTGCGCTAATAAATCAACATTTGCTCTTACGCGTTCTACTTGAAGTTTGGTTGCCAAAGCTCCCATTCTAACTCCCTCTTGTGCTGGGTCTCCCATTTTGGTACTTGCCAAACGAGCACTGATCGCTGTTTGAACCTCATCAAGCAGGTTTTCTGGCACAATGATTCTTCGGACCGCTGTACATTTCTGACCAGCTTTAATGGTCATTTCTTTGACGCATTCTTTGACAAATAGATCAAACTCTTCGGTGCCAGGCGTGGCAGCTTCTCCTAAAACAGTAGCATTTAAAGAATCAGCTTCAAGGTTGAAACTCACGCTTTGTTCGGCTATTCTTGGTAAGCCTTTCAATAACTTACCCGTGGCTGCGCTACCCGTAAAGGTGACGACATCTCGCATGTCAACACTATCTAAAATGCCACGTCCCAAGCCCGTAACTAATTGTAAGGAGCCTTCAGGTAAAATCTGAGAAGCGATGATATCTCTGACCATGACTTCTGTCAGAAAGCTGGTATATTCTGAGGGTTTTACAACTGCCGGAACGCCCGCCATGAGGTTTACGGCAATTTTTTCGAGCATGCCCCAAATTGGGAAATTAAAAGCATTGATATGAACGGCTACACCTTCTTTTGGTACCATAATGTGGTGGCCAATGAATGTGCCGTTCTTAGAGAGTGGTGCGGCGTTGCCATCTACATAGTATGGTAAATCTGGAAATTGTCTGCGCAAGCTGGCGTTTGCAAACAAGTTTCCGATTCCACCTTCGATGTCAATCCAAGAATCAATTTTGGTTGCCCCTGTTTGGGCAGAAACTAGGTAATATTTTTCCTTTCTTTCCAAAAGATAAAGCGCCAAAGCTTTGAGCATTCTGCCTCTTTCTTGAAAAGTCATTTTTCTGAGGGCTTGCCCCTTCGTTCTGCCGTAGGCAAGTACCTCTGCAAAATCAATACCTGCACTAGAAACTGAGCCTAATTCTTGGCCTGTGATTGCATGAAATAATTGAGTTTCAACCCCTTGGCCTTCAATCCATTGGCCAAGAACGTAGTTTTGAAAACGCTGCATAATTTATTATTTAATCAACCAACGAACGAGGTCTGCGCCGTTGGCATAAATCATCAAAGAAAGTAAAAGGAAAATACCGATATACTGCGCCACCTCCAAAACTTTTTGAGGTGCTTCCTTGCCTGTAATCATTTCATAAAGCAAAAAGACAACGTGGCCTCCATCTAGCGCTGGAATCGGTAAGATATTCATGAAGGCAAGAATGATTGACAACAATGCTGTTGTTAACCAGAAGGTGTGCCAATCCCAGAGCGGCGGAAACATATTGCCAATGGAAGCAAAACCACCTATTTGGGTAGCGCCCTTTTTAGTAAATACAAATTTGAATTGGCTCACATAGTCTGAAAGGGTGTGGTAACCGTAGCCCATTCCAATGCTGATACTTTGCCCAAAGCCATACTTTTTCTCAGAAATGGCATTTTGATCTACAAATTCAGAATTGGCTAGAATGCCTATGGTACCATTAGACTTCACTTTGACATCTATGGTAAGCGTGTCTTTTAAATTTCCTTTGCGAGCTACTTGCAGTGCTACTTTTTGATTTTTCTGTGCAAAGAGTTTTGCCTGGAATTCATCGTAATAATTGATGCTTTCTCCGTTTACACTAAGCACGCGATCTTTTGCTTGGAGTCCGGCTCTTAAAGCTGGAGAATCTGAGCTCACCTCAGCAACTTGCAATTTGGTAGATCTTAAACTAAATGCCGGTAAAGCCCCTGCTTCAAATAATTCTTGGTCGATGTCTGCAGGAAATTGAATATTTTGAATTTGACCATCTGGATGCTGCACCTGAATGTTTCTCGCATCTCTTAAAAGAATTTCTTTGTTGATGTCGTCTAAATTCAAAGGCGCTTGTCCTTCTATTTTTAATACTTTATCTCCGGAATAGATGCCATATTTCGATAAATATGGATGTACGCTTAAACCCGCTTGCAACTTGTTTTGGTCGAGCGTGAGCTGTCCCCAAGTGAATACAACACCGATATAAATAATAAAGCCCAAGACTAGATTGACAGTTACCCCACCGATCATAATAATAAGGCGCTGCCATGCTTTTTTACTGCGAAATTCCCAGGGTTGTGGTTCTTGTTTGAGTTGCTCGGTATCTAACGACTCGTCGATCATGCCAGCAATTTTGACATAACCACCAAGAGGAACCCAGCCGATTCCCCACTCTGTGCTATTCGGATCTTCGGACCACTCTGCTGGAGGTGTTTTGCTCAACCAAGATTTTTTACCCTTGCCATTGACCTTTTTCCAACGGAAAAAAGAGAAATATGGATTGAAGAATAAATAAAATTTTTCGACTCTGGTTTTAAAAAGTTTAGCCGGAATAAAGTGGCCAAATTCGTGTAGCGTCACCAAAATGGCTAATGATGTAATGAGCTGAGCAGCTTTAATAAGGATTTCCATTTTCTAATATCTTGTTTACAAAGTTAATTTTAAGTGTGAAGCACAACTATGAATTAATGCGCCTCTAGCCAATTTGCTGCCAATTTCATTTCTACCTCCATCGGAACTGTGAGTTGAACAGCGTTTTCCATGGCTTCTTTGACTAATTGTTGCATCTGAACTGTCTCTGTCTGATGCACATCAAAAACAAGTTCATCGTGCACTTGTAAAATCATTCTTGACTGAAGCTTGGCTTTTGACATGGCTTCATGCACAGCGACCATCGCCATTTTAATAATGTCTGCCGCAGAACCCTGAATGGGTGCATTGATCGCATTTCGTTCAGCATAACCTCGTACTACGGCATTTGCTGAATGAATGTCTGGCAAGTAACGGCGGCGCTTCATGATGGTCTCGACATAGCCGTGTTCTCTGGCTTGAGCGATGACTTTATCCATGTAGGATTTAATACTCGGATATTGTTCAAAATAAGCATCGATGATTTGCTTGGCTTCGGTTCTTGAAATTTGTAGGTTTTGAGCCAAACCAAAAGCAGATTGCCCGTAAATGATACCAAAATTGACTGCTTTGGCCGCGCTACGCTGTTCTCGAGTTACATCAGCTATCGAAACATGGAAAACCTTAGCAGCTGTTGCGGCATGGATGTCGTGTCCTTGTTTGAACGCCTCAATCATGTTTTGATCTTCAGCTAATGCAGCAATGATTCTGAGTTCAATTTGCGAGTAGTCAACCGCCATTAATTGAAATGCTGCAGAACGGGCTACAAATGCCCTTCTGATTTCTCTTCCCTTAGCGGTACGAACAGGAATATTCTGAAGGTTCGGGTTATTTGAACTCAAGCGCCCTGTTGCAGTTACAGTTTGCATAAAATTTGAGTGAATACGCCCATCGATGCGGTCACACAAAGTTGGAAGCGGGTCCACATAAGTGCTTTTCAATTTGCGCAACTGGCGGTACTCAAGAATCATCGGAATGATCGGATGATCGTGCTCATGTTTTTGAAGAATATCTTCAGAGGTGGCATATTGACCCGTTTTGGTTTTTTTAGCCTTGCTTGAAATTTTGAGCTTCTCAAACAAAATTTCACCCAGTTGTTTTGGAGAGTCTATATTAAATGTTTCGCCGGCCGCTGCTAGAATTTCTTGGTCGAGTTCCGTGATGCGTAAATCGAGTTCTTTAGAAAATTGATCAAGCGCAGCGGTGTCAATGGCTATTCCTTCTTGTTCAATGTCTTTTAATACCTGTACAAGTGGCATTTCCATGTCATAAAACAAATGGTAGAGGTGTGGTTTTTGAATTTCCGGCTCTAATAATTGCTTCAATTGAAATGTGATGTCGGCATCTTCGCAAGCGTAGTCTGCAATTTCTTCAGGGCGCAAATCGGCCATGTTGCCTTGATTCTTGCCTTTCTTTCCAATCAAGGTTTCAATGGAAATCGGCTGGTAATTGAGGTAATATGTTGCCAAGAAATCCATGCCTTGTTTTGACTCAGGGTTGATCAAATACTGCGCAATCATGGTGTCAAAAACGGGGCCTTCAATGTGCAAGCCATATCGATGCAATACTTTGAGGTCGTATTTCATGTTATGGGCAATTTTCTCAATTGAAATATCAAGAAAAACCGGAGCAAACTCGTGTAAAATGGCTTTTGCCGCCTCGAAGTCTTGCGGAACAGCTACATAAAACGCCTCTCTTTCTTTATAGGAGAAAGAAAAGCCTACCAAATCGGCATGCAAGGCATCTATATCGGTGGTCTCGGTATCAAAACATACCGAACTTTGAGTTAATAACAGTTCAAGCAATTCTTTTCTTTCTTCAGGTGAAGAAATTAAATGATAGCTTGGTTTTTCTGTGGCGATGGTTTTATAACCTGCAGTTGGGCTGCTTTGTTGTGGTTCTAGCATGCTTTGCACACCAAATAAATCGAGTTGCGGTTCAGCTGTATTGGTTGAGCTGGCTTGTGTAACTACAATTTCTTCACCTATGATTCTTTTGGCGAGGGTTCTGAACTCTAATTCAGTAAAAATATCTTTGACGGCTTCGTTGTCTACAGGACAAACCTTAAGGTCAGCTTCGTCAAATTCAACCGGTACATCTCTAATAATGGTGGCCAACATTTTTGACATCAGGCCCTGCGCTTGAAAATTCTCGACGTTTTCCTTCTGTTTGCCCTTTAGGTCTTGTACATTGGCAAACAAATTTTCCATCGAACCATATTTGGCTACAAGTACCTTAGCTGTTTTTTCACCAATTCCAGGGATACCAGGAATATTGTCTGAAGCATCTCCCCACAAACCTAAAATATCAATGACTTGAATCGGGTCTTCTACTTCAAACTTTTCTTTGACTTCTTTGATGCCCAAAATTTCAGGTGGGTTGCCACCTCTTCCGGGCTTGTAAATAAATGTTTGGGGGCTGACCAACTGCGCGTAATCTTTGTCTGGGGTCATCATGTAAGTAATGAAGCCATGTTTTTCAGCCATCAAGGCGACTGTACCAATCACGTCGTCTGCTTCATACCCGGCTACTTCCAAAATCGGAATATTAAATGCCTTTACGATTTGCTTAATCGGATGAATCATGGACCGAATATCTTCGGGCATTTCTTCGCGGTGCGCCTTGTAGGCAGTAAACTCTTCTTGTCTTTGGGTAGAACCACCCGGCGGATCAAAAACAACGGCAATATGGGTGGGTTGCTCGGTTTTTAAAACATCGATGAGCACATTTGTAAAACCAAAAGCCGCAGATGTATTTTCGCCTTTCGAATTCACTCTTGGGTTTTTTGCAAAAGCAAAATAAGCCCTGTAAATCAAGGCGTAGGCATCAAGCAAAAACAGTTTTTTGGGTGCGGCGGGTGTAAGCATTAGAAAATAGGGAGATTGGGAATAAACTGTTGGGGCTGAATATTGGCTTCTTCAGAAATCGGCACTGTTTTATAGATAAAAAAGACACCCACCTTTGGATAACCGCTTATTTTGGTCAGAACCTCTGGTTTTTTTGCAGACTTATAAAGCGTGGTCATGAAGCCTGGTTCAGGGATCAAGCGCAGCGGCACTTGCAATTCAGTTTCCTTGTGGGCTTTAAGCTTAACTGCTTGATCCAAGTAAAGTGTTCCGATTTTTTGTTGATCTACAAAAATCTCAAAAGAACCTGGCTTCATTTTAACAGGAACAAATAATTTGTTTAGGACATGAAACCCTGCCTTAAATTCAACTATTTGACCAGTAAATTGCTTGATTTGCGAACCGTCGTAACTCACTAGTTCAATTGGTTCTTCAAGACTTGCGCAAGAAAATAAAACAAAACCTAACGCAATAAATAGGCACTTTTTAAACATCTTTATTGCTGACTAAAATTTTTGAAAAAATACGGAATGGTTTCAATGCCTTTGTAGAAATTGAATAAACCATAATGTTCGTTCGGGCTATGAATGGCATCGCTGTCAAGGCCAAAGCCCATCAATATTGTTTTTAAACCTAGTTCTTTTTCGAACATGGCAATGATTGGAATGCTACCACCACTGCGTACAGGAATTGGTCTTTTTCCAAAGGTTTTTTCATAGGCGCGTGCTGCAGCATCATAAGCAAATGAATCGGTTGGCGTAACAACTGGTTCTCCTCCATGATGAGGCAATACTTTTACACGTACGCTATTTGGGGCAATTTTTTCGAAATGGTCTTGGAACAATTTAGTGATCTCTTCGGGATCTTGGTCTGGAACCAAGCGCATTGAAATTTTTGCAAATGCCTTGGAGGCAATGACGGTCTTGGCGCCTTCACCAGTGTACCCACCCCAAATGCCATTGACATCAAGGGTTGGTCGGATAGATCCGCGTTCCATGGTGCTGTATCCGGTTTCGCCGTGTGTGGCTTTTAAGTCAAGGGCTTTGCAATAGGCCTCCTCTGAATAAGGGGCCTTGGCCATTTCAGCGCGGTCTTCTGGGCTGAGTTCTTGCACCTTGTCGTAAAATCCAGGAATGGTAATGTGGTTGTTTTCATCGTGGAGGCTAGCAATCATTTGCGTCAAGATATTGATCGGATTCGCTACACAACCCCCATACAAACCAGAATGCAAATCTCGGTTCGGGCCGGTGACTTCTACTTCTACATAGCTGAGGCCACGCAATCCTGTTGTAATAGAAGGAACATCGTTGGCCAACATGCCTGTATCGGAAACCAAAATGATATCAGCTTTTAATTTTGCCTTATTTTCTTTGACAAAAATGGCGAGGTTAGGACTACCTATTTCTTCCTCACCTTCGATCATTAGTTTGACATTACAAGGTAATTCTTGACTTTTAAGCATGGCCTCAAGTGCCTTAACGTGCATAAAAAACTGCCCTTTGTCATCGCAGGCTCCTCTGGCAAAAATGGCGCCTTCAGGGTGTATTTCGGTTGTTTTAATAACTGGCTCAAACGCTGGGCTGTGCCATAACTCAAGCGGGTCGGCTGGTTGTACATCATAATGACCATAAACCAAAACCGTTGGCAAGGTTGGATCAATGATTTTTTCGGCATAAACAATAGGGTGCCCTGCCGTTGGATATATGCATACCTCATCGAGGCCTATTTGCTTAAAATGTGTAGCCAAAAATTCAGCGCAAGCCGTGACGTTTTGTTGAAAAGCAGGGTCGGCTGAAACTGAAGGAATGCGGAGTAAATCAAAGAGTTCGGCTACAAATTTTTCTTTGTTCTGGCCAATAAATTGTTGTGTCTTTTCCATAATAATTCAATGTATCAAAGTTGCGAAAAATCGCGGTGTTTTGCTACGTCGTTGATTATATTAATTTTGTATTGCAACTAATTTGCCAAAATTACCGTCTAACCGACAACTTGCGCATATGAAACACTTACTACAATTCTTCATGATATGCTCATTGGGTGTGGCTTTTGCCCAGCCAATTTCAGTAGCAACTACTCAAACTCCACAACAACTCGTTGACAACGTTTTACTCGGTTTTGGTGTTACCGCTTTCAACGTCACCATTAACGGAAACCCAGCGTTAGCCAATACACCGCAAGGAAACGTTGGTTATTTTACCAATACCAACCCCTTGTTTCCTATCAATAACGGTCTCGTACTTACTACAGGTAATGCGTCGGCGGCTGTTGGTCCAAACAGCGGAACATCATTTACAAATAATAATCCTGCAACCGCATCCGTATCTTCAGACCCGCACCTCAATGATATTGCGGCAGGAAGTGTAACCAACGGCGTTGTATTGGAATTTGACTTTATTCCGTCCGGAGATACCCTTGTTTTTAACTACATGTTTGGATCTGACGAATACCCTGAATTCTCACCATCGTCTTTTAATGATGCGTTTGGACTTTTTCTTTGGGGCCCTGGAATTTCAGGTCCTTATGCGCTTGCCGGCTACCCTAACGGCGGAACGAATATCGCAACTATTCCGGGTGGTATTCCTGTTACTATCAATAATGTAGGCGATGTCAACAATACCCAATATTATGTTTTCAATGAGAACTCCTCAACACTTACTTATGGTGATGCGATTCAATATGACGGAACCACTGTTTTATTGACCGCAGCGGCAAGTGTGCAATGCAACCAACTTTATCACATCAAACTAGCTATTTCCAACGTGGGCGACCAATCTTACGATTCTGGAGTTTTCTTAGAAGCGGGTTCATTTAGCTCAGCCGCAGTTGATGTAGCTGTTGCAACTGTTTCAGGTGATACTACAATTGTGGAAGGCTGTACTTACGCTGATTTCATTTTTACACGCCCTCCAGGACAAATCAATGACACCCTAATTATCAACTACACCATTGGCGGTGTGGCACAACAGGGAATTGACTATAACACATTACCAAACCCTATTACTTTCTTACCAGGTGAAGACACCGTTGTGATCAACCTCACACCTACGCAAGACGGAATCAATGAAGGTTTCGAATCTGTTGTGATTACTGTTCAATTGATCAACCCTTGCGGTGACACCATCACCTCGTCCGGAACCATTTATATTGGTGAGGGCCCTATCATTAACATCAGTGGTAACAACCCAACCGTATTTTGCGCAACAGACAGTGTTTGGTTAGCCGCTAGTGCTTCTGGTGGTTATGCGCCGTATAATTATTCTTGGCAAAACCTGGTAGGCATGCCGCTGGGTACCAATGATTCTATTTCAGTTGGTATTAGTCAGAATGGCACCATGTATTATTTAGTAACAGCCACAGACAACTGTAACTTTACCCAAACCGACACGGTTACAATCACAATGAATCAAACACTAGCTATTGATACCATCTACATTGGCCCTTCGACCTGTGTTCCGACTGGCTACGTTTCGGTGCAAGCCTCTGGTCTTCAAGGCGTGCCTCAATACACCTGGACAGGCCCTGGCCCGAACGGATTCATCGATGCTTCTGTTTGGCAAAACATTCCATCTGGTTGGTACTATATTACCGTTGAAGACAACGTTTGTTCGGTATCAGACAGTGCTTTTGTTGACCTCTTAGATCCACCTGTAGCTCAATTCAGTGCCTCCGTAACCGAAGGCTGTGATCCGATTAATGTCACATTCACCAACACGAGTCAAAATGCCCAAACTTATGCTTGGGACTTTGGCAACGGACAAACATCAAATTCAGCCGGGCCTGTTAGCATGACCTATGATGCGTCTCAAGGATCATATGTAGTAACACTCACTGCACTTCAGGGTGCACAATGTACAGATCAAGCCAGCACAACAATTACTGTGTTTATCTGTGGTTGTACAAACCCAGAAGCCATCAATTACAACCCACTCGCTACAGTTGATGACGGTACTTGTATCATTCCGGAACCAGAAGTTTTTGCGCCTAATGTATTCACACCAAACCTTGACAACAACAACGAAGCATTCTTCTTGAGCACCAAGAATGTAACAACGCTTCAATTAACCATCCTCAACAGATGGGGCAATGTGGTTTTCGAAAGAAGCTCTGTGGACCTCATCAATAACAACCCTTCTTGGGATGGCACAATCGACGGCCAACTAGCCACAGAAGGCATTTACTTCTACACCTATGTTGCCACCGGCATCAATGGTCAGGAAGTAAAGGGCCACGGATTCATGCACT
>JBEBBE010000019.1:0-5019 GCA_041158525.1 Bacteroidota bacterium
TTGATTGATTTGATTGATTTGATTGATTTTTTCATTGAAAAATTGACCAATTATTTCATTGTGAATCTTAAACCGAAGTAGGCATTCCAACCCATGATGGGCCCCCAAACTTGGGTGGCATCGAACTGTGTACCAAAAGGATTTTGTGGATCCATGATTGGGTGATCCTGACGGAAATTTAGCAAATTTTCTCCACCTAGGTAAAGTTCAAGAGACTTCCAAGAGCGGGTTACCTGGGCATTGAGCAAGCCCCAGGCCTTTCCATCACCATGATGTGGCAAACGCACCGCGCTGTAACGCGAATAAGTGAGGTCGTATTCCCAGCGTTTATTGCGGGTTTGGTAAGCCATATTGGTAAAAAAGCGCTGGCGCGGCAAGAGCACTTGTGTTTGCAGCTTGCCAGCATACAAGGCCCTGACATCTTGAAATTTATAGGCCAAGCGTAGATCAAGCCCGCGTATGAATTCATAGGCAAATTCTGCCTGAAGCACCGTGGCAACCGAGGCAGCTGCTAAGTTTTTAAAGACAACATACCCTAGGAGCGTGTCGCGGTCAGCGACTAGTTGTTGCGCAAAACGCGTGTGGTAAGCGTCTATGGACAAGCTTCCTTTGCGTTTTTTGAAACTAAAACCCTGAACCAATGAAAGCCCAGTATTCCAGGAGATTTCTGGCAGCAGGGCCTGATTGGTGATCCAAGCATTAGACGAAGCCAATAAATTGATGTTGTCGGCTACAAAGTTGGGTAAGCGCCAAGCCCTGCCTGCCGTTGCCCGGAGGTCAAGTTGGGGGGTGAGGGCGTATTTGAGGTGCGCCCTTGGCGAGAACTGGGAACCTGCAAGGTTGTGCTGATCGTAACGCGCACCTACAACCGCTGTGAGGCGGTTGCCCGAGTAGGTATACTCGGCAAATACGCCCGGCACCCATTCAGCGCGAGCACCACCGATCGTCAGAAAACCCTCAGGCTGTGCTGCGTACTGTGAAATTTGTAGTGCCAACATGCTCGCGCCCGCTTTGATCTTGTGATCAGCGTTGCCAATGATGTCGTCATAGATGGCATTGAAATAAAAGCGTTTCTCGTTGCCTTGAAAAGCACGTAAGCCGTAAAAACCAGAAAGATCTTGGTATTTAATGTTGGCGATAAGCCCGAGGCTTTGCGCAGGTTTTTTTCCAAAAAACCCGGTCTTTGAAAACAAGGAGAGGTGCTGACTCTCGAGCAACATGCCATAGGCTCCTGGGACAGCCTGCGCATAAGCCACTTGGCCGCCATTTTTTCGGTCGGCATAGGCTTGCAAACCCAACTGCGCTTCCATACGTTTCCCTTGATAAGCAAAGCGCTGGAGTAAAGAAAATGTTTGTCCGTTGGTTTGATCCAGAAAACCATCGTGGTTGTGATCGGGGCGGCCATAAATGGTGGCGCCATGTAAGAAAGTACCCATGTGCCAACGTTCATTGAGCTTGGCGCCACTGTGCAAATTGAGCTCTGAGCGCCCGAACCTATTCTGATAAACATTGAGTGCCAGCTTGGGCATTTCGGCGGGTTTTTTAAACTCTAAATTTACCAAGCCCGCCATCGATTCATAGCCATTGACTACCGAGCCTGTGCCTTTGGTAATTTGTATCGATTCTAGCCAGGTTCCAGGGATGCTATTGAGGCCAAAACTGCTTTCCAAACCGCGCAAAAACGGAATGTTTTCCATTTGCAGCTGTGTGTAGACGGCATCGAGGCCCAATAATTGAATCTTTTTGGCGCCGGAAATGGCATCGGCCATACTGACATCTACGGTAGCATTGGTTTCAAAAGACTCGGATAAATTACAGCACGCCGCTTTTCTAAACTCGGCACTCGTGAGCTCCTCAACGTGCAAGGTTTTCATTTTAGAGATGCCATGGGCGTCTTTTTGGTGCTGCACCACTATTTCTTGAACCATCTGACCCGATACCAAGACCACATGCAGTGCGGCAAAGCGATCCGCACGTGTGACCACCATTTTATCGGAACGGTATCCTTTTAATTCAAACAAGAGGGTATCTGGAGTTTGTTTACCTAGGTAAATTTCAAAACTCCCGTCTTCGTTTGAATAGACCGTTTGCTTTGCCCTGAGGAGCGTAATTTTTACATTTTTGAGTGGTTTGGTTTGCGTAGAATCAAGACCTTGGACCACTCCTTTAATTTGAGCTTGAAGGCAACCTGCGAATAGCAAGCAGCCAAGCAACAATAAATTTTTCATGAGATTTAATTTGATGATTGAACTTCTAATGACTTAGAAATGCACATCAAATCAGCCACACTTGGTGGCGTACCTGAATATCCCTACCCTGCTCAAAGAGCGGTGGCGGTCTGTAAAAGCTAACTTGTTGAAAGCTATTTAAATTCGAATTTTGGGTCTTTGAAATAAAAACTTCAAGCGGTTCATCTATTACATATTCAAGTGCAGTGGCTTGCCAATCAAAAGAGCAAGAGGTTTGATCGAAGTTGGCTTTTACAATAGAAAGCTCATCTGAACAGCAGTCATCTTGGGAAAGTTCTGCACGGCAAGATTTTTCTTCTGTTGCTTGTGCCTGCTGAGCTTTTTGACAGCAAGGTGGTAAAGTTTCTTGCACCTGTTCTTCTTCACATTCGTGATCAATTTTCAAGACCAACGACGTAAAAGTGCCGTCCATTTCACAAAAATGCTTGTGAATTGGAATGCCAACCTGCAATGCAAGTTGTAAAACAACCAAAAGAACCGCAAAAATTGCTTTCACAAAACAAATATACTGAGCATTTTAGGTCTGGGAAATTACTTTTTGAATTTTAACAAATAATTACGAAAATTGAATAAGTTAAATTCAGTAACTTTGGCACTCAATAAATCAAACCATGAGTGATCCGATTAAACACGAGTGTGGAATAGCCCTTTTGAGGCTCAAAAAACCCCTAGAATACTACCTCGACAAATACGGATCAGCGCTTTGGGGCCTCAACAAGATGCACCTCCTCATGGAAAAGCAACACAATCGTGGGCAAGATGGCGCCGGCATTGCCAATATCAAACTCGACATGCAACCCGGAGAGCGCTACATTTCAAGAAGTCGCTCGGTCAAGAAAAACCCTACACAAGACATCTTTGATCAAATCAATGCGAAGTTCAAGGCCATCTATGATGAAAATCCTGAACACCTCAACGATATCAAATACCTCAAAGAAAATGTCGGTTTCACCGGTGAAGTATTTTTAGGGCATTTGCGCTACGGTACCTACGGCCGCAATTCTATTGAAAGTTGCCACCCATTCTTGCGTCAAAGCAACTGGATGACCCGCAATTTAGTGGTTGCCGGAAACTTCAACCTCACCAACGTAGACGAACTCTTCGGCACGCTCGTTGAGCTTGGGCAACACCCCAAAGAAAAATCAGATACAGTTACCGTCATGGAAAAGATCGGGCATTTCCTCGATGTAGAAAATGACGAACTTTATGCGCACTACAAAGCGCTTGGCTACGCCAAAACAGATATTTACGAGCGCATTCAGCACGAAATCAAAATTGACAAAATCCTTAAAAAAGCCTCTGAGCGTTGGGATGGCGGCTACGCAATGGCTGGCTTATTGGGCCATGGTTCTGCTTTTGTATTAAGAGACCCTAATGGCATTCGCCCGGCATTCTGGTACGAAGACGACGAAATTTGTGTAGTTGCTTCAGAACGCCCTGTCATTCAGACCGCTTTCAACTTAAAGGAAGAACAAATTCAAGAATTACAGCCTGGGCACGCCCTTATCATTGAGAAAAAAGGCGAGGTCAAGGAAATTGAAATCAATGCCCCTAAAGAAATTAAAAAATGTTCTTTTGAGCGCATCTATTTCTCCAGAGGTTCCGATTCTGATATTTATAAAGAACGTAAGGCGCTCGGGCGTCTGATTGTCCAAGACGTTTTAGAAAGCGTTGGCCACGACTACGACAACAGCGTCTTTTCATTTATCCCCAATACGGCAGAAGTTTCTTTTTACGGGCTCATCAAAGGCCTCGAAGAAGCACTCAATACCGACAAAATCAAACAACTCGCAGCCCTTGGTGGCACGGCAAGCACTGAACAAATTTCAGAAATTGTAAACCGCCGTGCGCGCATTGAAAAAATTGCCATCAAAGATGCCAAGTTGCGCACCTTCATTACCCAAGATGACTCCCGCGATGACCTCGTAGCCCATGTCTATGACATCACTTACGGTTCTGTTCGCCGCGGCACCGACAACCTCATCGTCATTGACGACAGCATCGTACGCGGCACTACTTTGCGTCAAAGTATTTTGCGCATCCTAGACCGCCTCGGCCCTAAAAAAATTGTGGTGGTTTCATCGGCTCCGCAAATCCGTTACCCAGACTGCTATGGCATTGACATGGCCAAAATGGGAGACTTCATCGCTTTTGAAGCAGCCATTGCCTTGTTGCGCGAAAGCGGGCAAGCGCAGGTCATTGACAACGTTTACAAAGCAGCCCTCGAGCAAGTACAATTGCCTAAAGAACAAGTCAAGAACGTTGTTAAAGGAATTTACGCCCCCTTCTCAGACAAACAGATTTCTGCGCAAATTGCCAAAATGCTCACCCCAAAAGGCATCAATGCCGAGGTAGAAATCATTTATCAAAGCGTTGAAAACTTGCACATCGCATGCCCTGGCCATCTCGGAGATTGGTATTTCACCGGAGACTACCCTACCCCTGGCGGTAACAAAGTAGTAAACCGTGCCTTCATCAACTGGATGGAAAAACGCAACGAACGCGCTTACTAAGAAAGTAAACGCTCAGAAATGTGCGCCTTTAGGCCTTGAACCTGACTCATCATTTGTGTTTTATGCTGTGCATCCCACTTTGCAAAGTGTTTCAAGCCATTTTCAAGCTCGGTTGCATTGCAAACTTCTTTTGCAAAACCTAAATCGATTAATTGTTGCGCTTCCGGAAATTTGCCATGCTTTGGGCCAAATAAAATAGGCAAGCCATAAGCCGCCGGCTCTAATATATTGTGTAAACTCCCACTGAAACCACCGCC
>JBEBBE010000020.1:0-43480 GCA_041158525.1 Bacteroidota bacterium
TGCACAAATGAAAACAAGTAAAACGGCCGCTCAACTTCGCCCTTTTTCTATGAAGCAAACCATAGCCGAAGGCGGATACGCAACAACAGAACAACTCAACATCAACATAAACAAACAACAACTTACCATGTCTATTCACGAATTAGCTTTAAAGGGTAAACACAATACCCAAAATGCTTTGGCCGCAGGAATTGCTGCTAGGCTAGTAGAAATCCGCACAGAATTAGTGCGCGAAAGCCTTGAAGATTTTGTCAATGTCGAACACCGCATGGAGTTCGTGGCTAAAGTCAACGGCATTGAATTTATCAATGATTCCAAGGCAACAAATATCAACGCGGCTTGGTTTGCCCTAGAATCTATGGAGAAACCAACTGTATGGATTGTTGGAGGTGTCGATAAAGGCAATGACTATTCTGAACTATTTGATCTTGTATCACAAAAAGTAAAAGCAATTATTTGTTTAGGAGTGGATAATCAAAAAATCATCGAAGCCTTCCAAGATAAAGTTGCCCATATCGTAGAAGCGAAATCTGCTACAGAAGCAGTTGCTTATGGATACCGTTTGGCTGAGAAGGATGAAACTGTTTTGCTTTCTCCGGCTTGTGCCAGTTTTGACCTTTTTGAAAGCTACGAAGACCGCGGTCAGCAGTTCAAACAAGCGGTGCGCATGCTCTAATAAAGTTCCATGAGATCCTATCTGAAATACCTCAAAGGCGATCCAGTTATTTGGATCATTACCTTACTAATGATGGCTTTTTCATTGGTAACGGTATATAGTTTTGTGCCGATTTTGATCAAAATTGAGGGTGGGTCTCCGTTTCTTTATCTGTTCAAGCATTTGGTGTATGTCGTACTCGGCTTTGGAGCCATGTTTGTCATCCATCGGGTTCCGGCTAAATACATTAGTCAGCTCGCCAAATTCGCTTATTACCTCGGTTTAGCATTGCTTTTATTTACTTGGTTTTTTGGAGCTGAGGTAAATGGGGCAGGGCGTTGGATCCGCATTCCTTTCGTAAATCTCACTTTTCAATCCTCAGATTTTGCCAAGCTGGCTTTGATCATCTATTTGAGTAAGTTGTTGGTGCGCAAGCAGCAAAAATTTGACAATTGGAAAGAAGGAATTTTCCCGCTTCTCATCCCGATAGGGCTCACCTGTTTTCTGATCTTAAAAGATAATTTCTCAACTGCAGCCATGCTCTTTTTATTGAGTATGATCATGCTTTTTATTGGACGAGTTCCCTTATTAAAGCTTCTGACGCTTGCGGGCATAGGGGTTGGTATTGTGGTTTTGGTGGTTGGTGCACACTTGACTTTTCCTGACGCAAATATTCTTCCGCGTTATGACACCTGGATGAACCGTATCAATAATAGGGTAGATGCCACCAATCAGAGCATCGAAAGTTTGCAGGCTAATCAACAAGCCAACAATGCCAAGTTGGCCATATCTGTGGGTTCTGTATTTGGTCAGGGCGTAGGAGACGGCAAGCTCAAAGAGTTTTTACCAGAGGCTTATGCCGATTTTTATTACGCCACGTTTGTTGAGGAATTTGGTTCAGGAGCAGCTTTGGTCTTAGTCTTTCTCTATCTCATTTTACTGTATCGAATGATCCGCATCTCGCTGAAAACCACTGACCTTTTTCAAAGTTATGTCTGTATGGGAATCGGTATTCATTTACTCACGCAAGCTAGTATCAATATGTTGGTTTGCACAGGCGTTTTTCCCGTAACGGGTCAAAACATGCCCTTTTTAGCGATGGGAGGTTCGGCGCTGGTGATGGCCTGTATTTCAATAGGAGTAGTGCAGTCCTTTGCTAAAGAATTAAAGCCCGCAAACAAAGAAGAAAATTTTGAAGAATTAGCATAGATGATCAATAGAGTAATCATTTCAGGAGGAGGAACTGGCGGGCATATTTTCCCTGCTTTGGCTATTGCCGATGAAATTAAAAAGCGCAATCCAAAAGCTGAAATTTTGTTTATTGGAGCCCGTGGCCGCATGGAGATGGAGAAAATCCCACAGGCAGGTTATGAAATAATCGGCTTGCCTATCGCAGGATTACAAAGAAAACTTACTTGGAAAAATCTTCTGTTGCCCTTCAAATTAATCAGAAGTTTTTATTTGGTTTATAGTGTCATTAAGAAATTCAAACCAGAACTAGTAATAGGCGTAGGCGGTTATGCCAGTGGGCCAACTTTACAAATGGCACAGTTGCTCCAGATTCCAACCTTACTTCAAGAACAGAACTCATATCCGGGCAAAACCAATAAAATCTTAGCCAAAAAAGCAATGGCCATTTGCGTGGCTTATCCTGGGATGGAGCGCTTCTTTGCTCATGAAAAAATTTCTTTTACCGGAAATCCGGTTCGTGCAAATTTAGCTATTGACCTTCATCCACTTCGGGCAGAAGCAGCTGGTTTTTTTGGTTTGGAACAAGATAAGCCCACAATATTGATTATTGGTGGCAGTTTAGGAGCGCTTACTTTAAATGAGAGCATGCACGCTGCGCTTGCGGCTACTCAAGAAAAAAACTTACAAGTACTTTGGCAATGTGGGAAATCCTATGACGCCAAATTACAGCAAAACGCTAGTGCCATGCCTACCAATGTCAAGGTCTTGCCTTTTATACAACGCATGGACCTCGCTTATGCTTTGGCTGACGTGATCATTTCAAGAGCAGGCGCATTGTCGGTGAGCGAACTGGCCTTGGTTGGAAAGCCTAGTATTTTAGTACCATCGCCAAATGTAGCCGAAGACCATCAAACTAAAAACGCACTTTCTTTGGTTGATCAGCAAGCGGCTCTCCTCATTAAGGATACCGACGCCAGAGCTCAACTCATGCAAACTTGTTTTGACTTATTGGCAGCAGCTGATCAAAAGCAAGTGCTTTCTGAAAATTTAAAAGCGCTTGGCTTGCCATTCGCTACCCAAAATATTGTGGATGTCTGTGAAAAAGTTGTAGCCTAATGAAAGCACTTTCCACCTATCAAAATATTTATTTTATCGGTATCGGTGGTATCGGCATGAGCGCTTTGGCGCGTTATTTCCACTTTGCTGGTTACCATGTTGCTGGCTATGACAAAGTTGAAACGCCCTTGACCCAGGCTTTGGTTGCTGAAGGTATTTCAATACATTATGATGATTTGGGTTCAGGGCTTGCTCAAACTTATCAAAATCCTGACCAAACGTTAGTCGTTTACACACCAGCCATTAAGGCACTTGCCGAACTGACATATTTCCAAGATGCTGGTTTTCAGATTGTCAAACGCTCAGAGGTTTTAGGAGCCATTTCCAGATCTTTTCAAGCGTTATGTGTGGCAGGGACACACGGCAAAACGACCACAAGTTCCATGCTGGCTCATTTGCTAACCGATATCGGAACGGGCTGTACGGCCTTCCTTGGTGGAATCGCCTCTAATTTTGAATCAAATTTGGTATTGCACGCCAAGAGCCCATACGCTGTTGTTGAAGCAGACGAATTTGACCGTAGTTTTTTGCAGCTATCGCCTTTTGCAGCCATCATTACAGCAGCCGACCCAGACCACCTCGATATTTACGGAACCCCAGAGGCTTTCAAAGAAGGCTTTGGTCAGTTTGCGCTGCGCATTGACCCTGCTGGTTTATGCGTGCAAAAAGAGGGCTTGAACCTACCTGCATTAAGTAAAATCAAAACCTATGCACTCCATTCCGATACGGCTGATTACAGTGCTGCTAATTTGCGTTTTGAGAACGGATTTCAACTTGCAGATTTCAGATTGGGCACTCAGGTTTGGGAAAGTGTAGCACTTGGTTTGCCGGGTAGTCATAATGTGGAAAATGCCTTAGGTTGCGTGGCGCTATTACTCGAACTCGGATTTGAAGCCGAAGCGATAAAAGCAGCTTTGCGTCGTTTCAAAGGTGTCAAAAGGCGTTTTGAATACCATGTGCGCAAGCCAGACCTCATTTATATTGACGATTACGCACATCACCCCGAAGAAATTCATGTGCTCCTGAGCTCTGTGAAAGCCATGTATCCAGAACTACCTATTACCGGTATTTTTCAACCGCACTTATTCTCTCGCACCAAAGATTTCGCAGAAAAATTTGCTGCCGAACTTAGTGTGCTCGATCAATTGATATTGCTGCCAATTTACCCCGCCCGCGAGGAACCTTTGCCAGGAATAACTAGCGAATGGCTTTGCGAAATGAGTACGGCAAAAAACAAAAAAGTTTGGCAGGTGAATGAGGTGCTGGAATTTGCCAAAACCTTTAAAAAAGGTGTGCTGCTAACTATTGGCGCTGGGGATATTGACCGCTTGGTTGCGCCGCTTTCGAATTATTTAAACGACAAAAGCTAGTTCAATGAAAAAATGGTTAAAAATTACGCTTTGGTTGTTGCTTTTCATTTTGGTGAGTGTGGTCTTTTTCTTTGCTGTAAAGGAAGAGAACAGCAAATTATTGCGCACACCTGACATCGCTATTCATGTCGAAGGGGAAAGTGCCTTTCTTACTGAAAAGGAATTACTCGATCGCTTAAAAATTCGCAATTTATTTCGTCAACAAATGGCGGTGGGCGAGCTTAAAATTCATACCATAGAACGCAATATCAAGGCCATGCCCGAGGTGAAAAAGGCGGAAGTCTACAAGCACATCGGCAACAAGTGGGAAATCCAACTCGAATTGCGCAAACCAATTGCCAGAATCTTTAATCAGCAGGGCCAAAGCTATTACCTTGATCAAGACGGTTTTATGATGTACAGATCGGCACTTCACACGGCCCGAGTCTTGGTTTTTTCCGGGGCTATTAACGATCCCTACAACCCGCGTCTCCACTGTAGTTTTATTAACAATGGTACTTTGAAAAGTTCTCAAAAAATTGATCAAATCTACCGGATTTCAAATTATGTTTGTAACGATCCACTAATGCACAAATTAATCGGTCAAATTCACCTTCAAAAAAATGGTGATTTTGTCCTTATTCCGTTGCTAGGAGATCAAAAAATCATCTTTGGAGCAGCGCCAAACTCAGAACTTGTCCAAGACAAATTCGAAAGACTGAAGCACTTCTACAAAGAGGCGCTACCGCATGAAGGTTGGAATAAATACAAAGAAATAAGTGTCAAATATGAAGGACAGATCGTTTGCAGAAAAAGATAAAGCGCCAGAGGTAAAACGTACGCGTGTAGTTGTGGGTCTTGATATCGGGACCACCAAAATCGCTTGCTTTGTAGGTCGCAAGAATGAGCACAACAAAATCGAAATCATTGCCATGGGAAAAAGTGAATCCTTGGGCGTCATGAGAGGAGTTGTGTCAAATATCGAGCGAACGGTTCAATCCATCAACGCAGCTGTCGAAGCGACACAAAACGCCGTTGATGGCAACCTTAAAATTAAAAATGTACACGTTGGTATTGCTGGGCAACACATCAAAAGCAAGCAACACCGCGGTATCTATACCCGCAGAACCGTTAACGGAGAAATCTCACAAGCCGACATCGACTCTTTCGTAGACGACATGTACCAATTGGTCATGAATCCGGGCGAGGAGATCATCACCGTTATTCCACAAGAATACATCGTTGATGGCGAGCCAGAAATCAAAGATCCAATCGGTATGGGTGGTGTTCGTTTGGAGGCTAACTTCCACATCATCAGCGGTCAGGTAACCAACGTAACCAATATCACGCGCTGTATTGAGCGTTCGGGCCTCAGTGTCAAAGACATCATCTTAGAGCCAATTGCTTCTGCTGAGTCTGTACTATCTGAAGAAGAAAAAGAAGCCGGAGTTGTTTTGGTTGACATCGGTGGTGGTACTACTGACGTCGCTATTTTCCACGATGGTCTCATTCGCCACACAGCCGTTATTCCTTTTGGGGGCAACGTGATCACACAAGACATCAAAGAAGGCTGTCGCATTATGCAGCGCCAAGCAGAAATGCTCAAAGTAAAATTTGGTAGCGCTTTAGCTTCTGAAAGCAAGGAAAACGAAGTTGTTTGTATTCCAGGGCTTAAAGGTCGCGAACCAAAAGAAATTACCCTTCGCAATTTGGCCAGCATCATTCAGGCCAGAATGGAAGAAATCATCGAACTTGTGAACCTCGAAATCAGAAATTCTGGCTACGAGAAAAAACTCATCGGTGGAATTGTTGTTACCGGTGGTGGTTCACAATTGAAGCACCTCACTCAACTCATCGAATACCTCACAGGAATGGATGCCCGTATTGGATATCCAACTGAGCACTTGGCTAACACCAATGACCTCGACAAATTGGCGAGTCCAATGTTTGCAACTGGTATTGGTTTGGTACTCAAAGGTTTTGAAACTGTTGAAGCAGCGCTCCCTTGGGAACAAAGCAAAGCTGATGCAGCTCAGGCCTCAGACGTCCAAGATGAAAAGCACCAAGAAAAAATCATCACACACTCGAACATAGAACGTCGTGGAAAATTCTTCAATCGCATCCTAGATCCGCTCAAGAGTTTTTTCAACGATGAAGACGATCAAGATATTTAGCAAGCAACTAGAAAAGAAACCGAACAATGGAAATGGAATTTGACCTCCCTAAGCACGACAAACCACAAGCGCAATCGATCATCAAAGTTATTGGTGTAGGTGGCGGTGGATCAAACGCCGTGAATCACATGTACTTGCAAGGAATTGCAGGCGTTGACTTCATCGTTTGTAACACCGATTGCCAGGCGCTTGATATTTCTCCTGTACCCTTTAAAATTCAATTAGGCCCAAACCTAACTGAAGGGCGTGGAGCTGGTATGATCCCAGAAGTAGGGATGAATGCCGCGATGGAAAATATCCAAGAAATCCGCGAATTGTTGTCAAAAGACACCAAAATGGTTTTTGTCACGGCCGGAATGGGTGGTGGTACCGGTACTGGTGCTGCGCCTGTTATTGCGCAAGTGGCACGTGACCTCGGAATTTTAACCGTAGGTATCGTTACAGTACCTTTCAATTTTGAAGGTCGCAAAAGACGCCAGCAAGCTGAAGAAGGTCTAGAGCGCATGCGTCAGAATGTAGATACACTCCTCATTATTAACAATGAAAAATTGCGTGAGTTCGGACGCAATATGTCGTTGTCAGAGGCGTTTTCTCATGCCGATGACGTATTAACTGTTGCTGCCAAAGGTATTGCTGAAGTTATTTCTGTTACTGGTTCAATCAATGTTGACTTCAACGATGTCAATACAGTGATGCGCAACTCTGGCCACGCTATTATGGGTAGTGCCATTGCCTCCGGAAAAGACCGCGCTATTCAAGCCGTTCAAGCGGCCCTTAGCTCACCGCTTCTCAACGACGACAACATCAGTGGCGCGCGTTATGTCCTCTTGAATATCAGTTATGGTGATCAAGAAGTCATGATGGATGAAATCACTGAAATCACTGACTATATTCAAGAAGCGGCTGGTTCTACCGCAGATGTCATTTGGGGTCATGCCAAAGACGCTTCTTTAGCAGATCAACTCAGTATCACAATTATTGCCACTGGTTTCTCTTCTTCATCTGTTTCAACCTATGCACAAGCACCGGAAAGAACAGTTGTAGTTCTTGAAGAGGAGCAAAAACAAGAAATTGTGGCGCCCTTGAGTTCTCCTTTTGAACGCATAGCAACAGCTCCAATCGCTGAAGCATCAAATGAACCGTTCATCAAAGAAGTACAGGCGGAAGTTGCACCAAGTGCACCGATTTTTACACCGGCTGCTGCTGAACCAGAAAAAACAACTTTCAATCTTTACGACGAGCCTGCTATTGAGCCAGTTGCAGAAGTAGAACCTGCACAAACGCAAGCAGCCATGACTTGGGATGTTTTTGATGTGCAAACAGAAGCAACACCTGCTGCAGCATCTTACACTGCGCCGGTTCAAGCTTTTGAAGAAGCACCAGTTGTCAAACACATTTTGGAAGACGAAGCGATTCAAAAAGTAAATCTTGAAGAGCCAAAAAGAATGTTAAGCCCTGAAGAGCAAATGCGCAAAGTACAAGAGCGCGTTGCACGCATTCAAGAGTTTACATCAAAGCTCAAAAGACCAGAAGGCATCATTGAATTTGAAAATGAGCCTGCCTTTGTTCGCCGCAATATTGCTTTGCAACAGACACAACCGAGTGCCACTGAGCAAGTTTCTCGTTTTGGAATTGCACCAGATGCCAACGGAACTGCAGGTCTCAGAAACAATAGCTTTCTTCACGATAACGTAGACTAATCATGAGTTTTACAGAACGCATCAATGCGGACATCAAAAGTGCAATGCTGGCTAAAGAAAAAGAAAAATTAGCCGCACTCAGAGATATTAAGTCAAAATTATTGCTTGAGGCCACCTCTGGTGGTTCCTCAGAAGTTTCTGAAGAAACAGCCATTAAAATTTGTGTCAAGTTGCACAAACAAAGAATGGAAACACATGCACTCTATATTGCCCAAAATCGCGAAGATCTTGCTGCAGAAGAGTTAAATCAAGCCCAGGTTATTGAGCAATACTTACCTCAAATGCTTACTGAAGAGGAATTGCGCGCCGAGGTGCTTGCAGCCAAGGCTAGTACAGGTGCTCAAGGCCCACAAGACATGGGTAAACTCATGGGTGTACTTTCAGCTAAGTTAGCTGGAAAGGCAGACGGTAAGGCCATAGCTGCTATGGTTAAAGAAGTATTGGCACAATAGCCATGAAGACAGCACTTGCCCAATTAATTTGCACACTGAATCAACGTGGCTGGTCACCGGCGACGTCAACGAATTATTCGTTCATCGACGAACACCAACAATGTTGGGTTTCTAGATCAGGTATCAATAAGGCAGATTTCACTGAGCATGATTTCATGACCATCGATACAAGTGGAGTAGGAATTGGTGCTTATCATGGTGTGAAACCCTCTGATGAAACACAAATCCACTTATGGATCTACCAAAACTTCCCAACGGCAAAAGTCATTCTACACAGCCATTCCAAATACCCGGTCCTGATTTCTCAATACAACGAACATCATTTTAATGTTCAAGGCTATGAGCTTCAAAAGGGTTTCAAGGGCTGTAAAACTCATCTAGATAGCATTCAAATCCCCATCATCGACAACGAACAAGACATGAATTTGCTTTGCGCGGCTTTAGATGAACGCCAGGCAGATATTCAGCACCATTGTTTCATCATTGCGGGGCATGGTACCTACGCTTGGGGTGAAAATATTTTTGAAGCGCAAAGGCATCTCGAGACTTTGGATTACCTTTGTGAATGTGAATTTTTACTCTAAAAATGGCAATTTTATCAGTACCAAATTCAGGTCTTGAGCTTCAAGACCCTGCAGCAATTCGAAGCTATCTCAACAATCTTGGTGTTTATTTTGATCAATGGCACTGTGATATTGAATTCCCTGACGACGCCACTCAAGAAGACATACTAGCTGCTTATGCAAAGGATCTAGATCCTTTTATGCAACAAGGTGGTTACCACACAGCCGATGTCATTTCTATTCATTCGGGCACGCCAAATTACGAAGCCATTCGTGCTAAATTTTTAGCTGAACACATTCATACCGAAGATGAAATTCGTTTTTTTGTCGATGGACAAGGACTATTTTGGTTCAATATCGATGGCCATGAGGTGTTCAATGTCCTATGCGAGCGCGGAGACCTCATCAGCGTGCCAATGGGTACCAAACATTGGTTTGATGCCGGAGCAGAAAATCCTTTCGTTAAAGCCATTCGCATCTTTACTGATATGTCGGGTTGGACACCGCACTACACAGAAGCTGGCACCGAGCAGGCTTTCATAGCATTTAAATTTCCGAAACGTGGATAAGCAAATCAAATACATTCTGACAGACATCGAAGGAACCACAAGCTCTGTGAGCTTTGTTTATGAGGTGCTTTTCCCATATTTCAGAGCGCACATTCAAGATCTGCCTAAACTTTCTCTTATTAATGAAGTCAAGCAGGCTTTTTCTGAAGTCATTGAAATCGTTGAACAAGAAGAAAATAAACACCTCACCACCACTGAAGAGGTACTTGAGTATTTACGATTATGGAGTGAGCAGGACCGCAAAATCACACCGCTGAAAGCCCTTCAAGGTTTCATCTGGAAAAGTGCTTATGAGGCAGGTGATATCAAGGGTCACGTATATGAAGACGTGCCACCTGCACTCAATCAATGGCGAGCCAATGGTTTAAAACTCGGTGTATTTTCTTCGGGCTCAATTGCTGCCCAAAAATTACTCTTCCGTTACTCTGATTTCGGAGACCTCACGGCTCATTTCTCCAATCATTTTGACACCAATACGGGATCAAAACAAGATGCAGCAACCTATAACAGCATAGCAAACTTTTTAGGTCTGGATGCTCAAGAAATTTTGTTTTTATCAGATGTTGTAGCAGAACTTGAAGCTGCTCAGGCTGCAGGTTTTCAAACAATCCAATTGCTCAGGGCAGGAACCGCTGCAGCTTGGCCGCATACAGCCAACAGTTTTCTTGAAATTTAAGGCCCAGCGAGCTTTACCTAATTATAAGACACAAAAAAAGCCGCATATAGCGGCTTTTCTTTTATTCAGAGAATTTCTTAGTTGTTGGTTGGTGCACCTGCATTGTTTACAGGCATTCCACTTTCTGGAGCAGGACCAACTTCACCTTTGATGCGGATCACCTTGTTAGGCTCGTTAATAGCATTAGAAGTGATGGTTACGCTCTTGTTGATAGGGCCTGGACGGTTTGTGTCGTATTTTACACGGATTGTTCCTTTTGCTCCTGGTGCAATTGGCTCTTTCGGCCATTCAGGAACAGTACAACCGCAAGATCCTTTTGCATTTGAAATGATCAAAGGCTCGTCACCTGTGTTTTTAAATTCGAAGCTGCAATAAGGCTCACCACCATATTTGATGTTGCCGTAGTCGTGTACTTCTTTGTTAAATTCGATTTTAGCACCTTTTTCAATTTGTGCACTTACATTGTTCAAGCCAAGGATAGCCATGAATACAACGCCAAAAGAAAGCAATAATTTTTTCATGTGTTTTCAGTTTTACTTTTGGAAAGTTAAGCAGCAATTGTAGGGAAAAATCTTATTTAACACTTCATTAACATCTAGTCGCGCTTCAGCCAGCCGCGTTTGATGAAGTAAGAAAGCAGGCCTGCACCAATCAAAATCATGATCAGGACAACTGTGTAATATCCATATGGATACTCGAGTTCGGGCATGTATTTGAAGTTCATGCCATAAACCCCTACAATGAAAGTGAGCGGTATAAAGATGCTACTTACAACCGTGAGTACTTTCATGATTTCGTTCATACGTTGCCCTTGGGCAGCATAATAGAGGTTGGATAAACTTTCTAAAATTTGCTTGTGTGCATCTACATCTTCTAATAGACTGGTGCAACTATTGCGTAGATTTTTAAAGTAATGTTTGTTGGCTGGATCAATTAACGGATGATCCATGTTTTCTAGACCAGCAAGCAAATCTTTGATGGGTTGAATCAATTTGCGCAACTCGATCAGTTCTCTTTTTTGGGTTTCTATTTCACGTAATAAATGACTCTTCATGTTTGAATGAATACCCGCATCAATCAGATCAATTTGATCTGAGACTTCTTCCGTTTTGACAAAGATTTCATCGATCAGGGCATCGAGTAGGCGAAAAAGCAAAAAGTCACTTTTCTGACTTCTGATTTTGCCTTTTGATTTTTCTATTCTTTCGCGAACATCAGAAAAATGCAGTCCTTGATGATCTTGAAAAGACAACAAGAAACTTTTTCCAACAACAAAAGAGAGCTTTTCTGTCTCCGCAGCAGTAGCGGAATTATTTCTTAAGGTATGGATTTGGAAGAACAAGTAGTTTGAATACTCTTCCACTTTAGATCGTCTCAATGGCTGAAAAATACTCTCGATGCTCAGTTTGTCAAGTTGTAATTTTTGACAAAGCAACTCGAGGGATTGACGGTCTTGTAGATTATGAAAATTAAGCCAATAAACGTAATCAGTATCTATGGCATTGGGTTCGAAGTCGGAACAAATTTGGTGAACCTCTTCATTTTGTACAGCAAAAAATTCTTGGCTATACTTATAGAGTTGCGCGTTTTTCACTTGGTTTTTGGTTGAGATGTTTCAGCTGACATCCCACAACTTTTACACGCTGTGTTTTTGGCAAAAAAGTGCTGATAAAAGCGGTAAACCAAATAACTTAAAGCGCCTAAACAGAATATGGAAACGAGGATGTTTTGCATATTGAAAAGTACAAAATTATCTTAAGATAATAACTGAAATACAGTGAAAGCTCCTAAGTAAGCAATGATCCCCATAAAGGCTAGCTGAATCAGGGGCCATTTCCAGGTTTTGGTTTCGCGTTTGACAACAGCAAGTGTAGCCATACACTGCATGGCGAAAACATAAAAGATGAGCAAAGACATTCCAGTAGCTAAGGTATAGACAGGTTTGCCAGTGGCAGTTTTTTCTTCGCGAAGACGGTTGATTAACCTTTCATTTGAACCGACATCTCCAACCGCATAAATGGTAGCTAACGACCCTACAAATACTTCTCGTGCGGCAAAAGACGTGAGTAAAGAAATGCCAATTTTCCAGTCATAGCCAAGCGGCGCAATGACGGGTTCAATCGCTTTACCAAGCTGGCCCATGTAAGATCCAGAGAGGGCGGTAGCCGCATAAAGTTGTTCTTGTTTTTCAGGTTGTGCCTTCAAATAGTGTTCACTTTTTTGAAGAGCCTCGAGTTGTTCAGTTCTAGAGCTTGGTCCGAAGGTAGCTAAGGCCCAAAGCAAAATAGATATGGCAACGATAATTTTACCTGCATCTGTTACAAAAAGCTTGACCTTTTCTAGTACCGTGATGCCGACATTGCCCATTCTAGGTGACTTATATTCAGGCAATTCCATGATGTGGAAACCCTTTTTTTCTTGCTTAAGCAGGACATTTAAAAGGATTGCCGTGAGTAGCGCAAAGAGAATACCCAGAAAATACAAGCCAAACAATACCAATCCTTGTAAATTGAATACTCCTAACAAATAGGTTTTCGGAATGACCAAGCTGATGAGTAGGGTGTAAACTGGAATTCGGGCAGAACAGCTCATGAAAGGAGCCACCAAAATGGTAATGAGCCTTTCCTTCGGGTCGGCAATAGTCCGTGCAGACATCACACCGGGAATGGCGCAAGCTACACTAGAAAGTAAGGGTACAACACTTTTGCCATTTAAGCCAAAGGGCCGCATCAGCCGGTCCATGATAAAAACAACTCTTGATAAATAGCCCGTTTCTTCAAGCAAGGCAATAAAGAAGAATAAAATGGCAATTTGAGGCACAAAGACCAAAACACCGCCAATACCTGGGATGAGTCCTTGTGCAAGTAGATTTGTAAATAGCCCCTCTGGTAAATGATAGGCAGCAAAAGTGCTGAGGTTTACAAATTGCTCATCTATGAAATCCATAGGGATAGCGGCAAATGTGAAAATCAATTGAAAAAGCAGCAATAAGATGAGCGCAAAAATACCATAACCCCAAACCGGATGCGTCAGGACGTAATCTAGCTTGGTCGAGAAAGGAGTTTGATTTGATTTTTTGCTCTGGACAAGCCCTGCGCCACGTATTTTATCAAGTCTAATTTTAGCATCTTTTTGCTGCTGTTCTTGATTTTGACTCTGAAGATCTTGGCTTCCAATGAATGCTTTAGAAGGCTTAGACGTGTTTTGCGCAATGCAAGAAAAGATCCTTTCTTTTCCGAGTTTGACGCGTGCATTGGTCTGAACCAGTTCAATACCTGGGAAGAGGTCTAGAATTTTTTGGGTATCAATTTGGAGTCCTTTCGCTAAAGCGCGGTCCCACATATTGAGAATCAAAATAACCGGAATACCAAGATCATAGACCTGACTAAAAAATAAAAGATTGCGCTCTATTTGTGCGGCGTCTGCCACGAATAAAATGAGTTCTGGATGCTCAGGATGTGCTTTGTTACACAAGGCCTCTTGTACGATTGCTTCTTCACTGGAATGAGGAAAGATGCTGTAGGTGCCGGGAAAATCAATGATTTGATGGGAATCGGGGCCAATTTGCAGGGTGCCTTGGCGCAATTCAACGGTAACACCCGGAAAATTCCCTACTTGTTGGCGCAAGCCAGTAAGCATATTGAAAATAGAACTTTTTCCTGTGTTTGGATTACCGATTAACGCGATTTTCATGGCTTACAAAGCTAGTCAAATTTGCGTCATGCCGATTTGACTTCAATAAATCGGGCTTCATCTTTGCGCATTGAGAGCACGTTTCCGTTGCACTCAAAAGCAATAGGATCTCCAAATGGCGCTTTGAACAGGGCTTTAATATATTGCCCTTGCGTCAAACCCATTTCAGTGAGCTTGGAAGCAAACGGTGAGGCAGCAATAGAAGTGATTTCTACGAGCTCGTGAAGGGCGATGGTGTCCAGCGTATTTGGCATGCCCAAATTTACGAAGCAGTTTGAAGAAATGCTATACCATTTTTGTGGTATTTTAAATCATTCTAAATAACGCAAGACAAAACGTGCGGTATTTCGGGTGCGTTGCTCGAGAATAATTCCCTTACCGCTGGTCATTTGATCGATGGTGTGTTGATCGTAATGGCGGATTGTCACTAGTTCTAGGCCTTCGTTATAACGGATGCTATATTTTGAAGCAAATGCTGCGTTGAGAGCGTCCATTTTAACCTTTTTGCGATCAACCAAAATCGAGAAATTCAAGGCTGAGTTTTGCATGATGTTGATCGGAATTTGCAAGTGTGCCAGGGTTTCAAAAATGTCGCTGAGGTGCTTTTCAGCTATGAAAGAAAAATCTTTAGAGCTAATGGTCAGGAGCAATTGCTCCTTCTTGACGATAAATGAAGGAATTTTTGAATCGTGTAGTGCTGAACTCGATATTTGGGTGCCTTTAGCCTCTGGGTCCAAAAATGATTTCACATAAAGCGGAATATCTTTTTGCTGCAGTGGTTGTACTGTTTTTGGATGGATGACGCTCGCGCCATAATAAGACAACTCAATGGCTTCTTTAAAAGATATGTGCTCGAGTAGCTGCGTATCTGAGAAGTACTTTGGATCTGCGTTGAGCATGCCGGGTACATCTTTCCATATAGTGACATCTTGGGCAGCACAACAATAAGCTAAAATTCCGGCTGAGTAGTCAGAACCTTCTCTTCCTAAAGTCGTGGTGAAACCCTCGGACGTATGTCCAATAAAACCTTGTGTCATCAAGATATCATGTGTCTGAAAGAGCGGCAAAACGAGCTGTTGGCAAAGTGCTTCGGTTTTTGGCCAATCTACCTGTCCTTCTTGGTATTTGTTGTCGGTTCTAATAATATTTCTTGCATCAAGCCATTGGCTATTGAATCCTTGGTCGAGTAAATAGGCGTTGACAATTCTACTCGAAAGCAATTCGCCTAAAGAAACAATTTGGTCGTAGACAAAAGCATGGTTATCTGAAGGTTTGCGTTGAATTTGAGCTCTGAGATCGGCAAAAATTTCGTCGAGTAGACCAAAAATATGAAAGTGTTTGTCTGGAAATAAGCCAGCAGCAATTTCCAAATGATAAGCCTGTAATTCATCCACGAGGCCTACAAATGTTTTTTGGTCTTGGGCCAGGTAAGCAGCTACTATTTCTTCAAGCTTGTTGGTCGTTTTTCCCATGGCTGAAACAACCACGATGATCTTTTGACCAGAGAAGCGCGTCAAGATGGCACTTACGTTTTTTATGGAAGGGGCGTCTTTTACTGAAGCACCGCCGAATTTGAATACTTTCATGTGTTAAGCAAGTTGATCCGCTAATAATTTCATTTCTACTGCCGGAGAAATTTTTTCATAAATAATATGGTAAACCGCTTGCAAAATAGGCATGTCTACTTGGAATTTTTTATTGATTTCCCACAAGCTTTTGGTCGCATAATAACCCTCGGCCACCATGTTCATTTCAAGCTGAGCAGATTTCACCGAGTAGCCCTTTCCGATCATAAATCCAAAAGTTCTATTTCTAGAAAAACTAGAATAGGCGGTAACTAATAAGTCTCCTAAATAAGCGCTTGTTTTGGTGTCTCGGTGCACCGGATGAATGACATCGATGAATTTTTCAATTTCTTGAATGGCATTAGAAATGAGCACCGCCTGAAAATTATCGCCGTAACCCAAGCCATGGCAAATACCGGCAGCAAGTGCATAGACATTTTTCAAGACCGCTGAAAATTCAGTACCAAAGAGGTCATCTGAGGTGGTGGTTTTGATATAACGGCAGCTCAGTTTGTCGGCCATTAATTGCGCATATTCGGTATACTGACAAGCAAGTGTCAGGTAAGACAAGCGTTCCATGGCAACTTCTTCTGCGTGGCAAGGCCCTGAAATGATGCCGATCTTTTCGTAAGGAACACCAAAACTTTTGTGAATGAAGCGAGCTGGAATGGCGTTATAGGCCGGGATGATGCCCTTTACGGCAGAGAAAACAATTTTATTTTCAAAATGTGAGGCGTCAATCCCTTCAAAAGCTTCTTGTAAAAAAGCAGCTGGTGTGGCAATGACAATGACATCTGCCGCAGCTAACACTTCTTTCAAATTGATGCTAAGAACCAGTTGTTTGGTATCGAAAGAAACCGATTGTAGGTATTTCGGGTTGTGTCCAAAACGTTGGAGGTGATCGATGCTAGACTGACTGCGCATCCACCAATGCACCTGATCATGGTTATTACACAATATTTTAACGAGTGCAGTTGCCCAACTTCCACCACCAATGACGGCAACACGGTTTGCTTGTTCCATAAGACAAAGTTAAGCAATAACTTGGCTTGTACTTTGTTACTATTTTTGTAAAAAAAAGCAACATGAGAACAAATCACGAAATAGACTTCGAAATCAAGGGCGAAGAAATGCAATTGGTAGAAATTGAACTTGATCCGCAAGAAACAGCTATCGCAGAGGCAGGCGCATTCATGTACATGGACCAAGCTATTGAAATGCAAACTATTTTTGGAGACGGATCAGGCCAAACGGGTTTCATGGGCAAACTTTTCAGTGCTGGAAAAAGACTCCTGACAGGTGAAAGTCTTTTTATGACGGCATTCACCAATCAGGGATTTGGAAAGGCTAAAGTCGCGTTTGCGTCTCCGTATCCAGGAAAAATTATTGCGTTTGATTTGCAGCAATATAACGGTAAAGTCGTTTGTCAGAAGGATGCTTTTTTGTGCGCGGCAAAAGGTGTTTCAGTAGGCATAGAATTTCAGCGAAAACTCGGAACGGGGTTGTTTGGTGGCGAGGGCTTCATCATGCAAAAACTAGAAGGCGATGGTTTTGCGTTTTGCCATGCAGGCGGCTACATCACTGAAAAAACCTTACAACCTGGCGAAGTTTTACGTGTAGATACAGGCTGTATTGTTGCGTATACTCAAGACATCGATTACGATATTCAGTTTGTAGGAGGTATTAAAAATACCATCTTTGGTGGCGAAGGTCTGTTCTTTGCTACCCTTAAAGGCCCCGGAAAAGTTTGGTTACAAAGCTTGCCAATTTCAAGATTAGCCTCCAGAATTTTATCTTACGGTACGACCACAAGAAAAGAAGAAGGTGGAATTTTAGGCGGTCTTGGCAATTTACTCGACGGAGACGGCCGTTAACCGGTTATCATTACTTCTGAATGAGGCGAATACCATTGGCCTCAAGCGTGATCCTGCGGTGCTTATAAAGTTTACCAACTGCTTGCTTAAAGGTTTTTTTACTCATGCCCAAAATGGCCTTGATTTCATCGGGTTCGCTTTTGTCATGGACGTATAAAAACCCGTCGTGCGCTTTGAGTAATTCAAGAATTTTTTGCTCAGCGGCATCATAGCGGCTGTCATTGATCACTTCTAGGGTAATATCGAGCTTACCATCTTCGCGCACACTTGCTATAAACGCCGTCATGACTTCCCCTTCATTCAGAATTTTGGTCACATGATTTTTATAGATCAAGCCTTCATAGCGGTTTTCTACAATGACGTTTCTTCCTAGTTTACCTTCATCGGCAATCATAATAGTGACCTCTTGCCCTTCTAGGTTTTTATCCTGACACGGCACCAAGTTCTTTTTAAGTTTCATGCTGCCAAAAAGGCGGTCGGTGTCGTAGTCGTACATGAGTGTGAACATGTATTTTTCACCAATTTGTAGTGCGTGGCGCTGTTCTGCGAACGGAACAAATAAATCTTTGTCGAGGCCCCAATCTACAAAAGCACCATACGGATTGATTTCAACCACTTCCAAATAGGCAAAATCACCAAGTAAGATATATGGCGTTTCTGTGATCGCAACTATTCGGTCCGAGGAATCTTTCATTACAAAAACATCGACCTCGCTGCCTTCGCTCCATTCGGGGTCAAGGTATTTGTTAGGAAGCAAAACTTCGTTTTCTTGGGCATCAACCAAATAGGCTCCGGGAGGAGCAAAGCGTTGAATGGTGAGTTGGTTGATTTTACCGAGTTGCATGATTTTTAGATTTAGTAGCTTTCTGGATTATAATTTCTTCTGCGCTTGAACTGCCACCACTTAGGGCGGTCTTTCTTTGAAATTTCAGGAAATTCATCGTTGCCAGTGTTCTCCGGCAAAGCTGCCTGATGTTGTCCATTAGCCTGATTGGAAGGGTCTGCTGGGTTCACCCAGTCTTTGTTCATTTTATTTTTTTCTACTTGACCTGTCTTTTTATTCAAAGAGTAGAAGTACTTTTCGCCGACATCGGCGGGGTTGGTTGCAACGACATCTTGTTGCAGTACCCAAATTTCTCGGTCGCTGTCATAGACGTAGGCATCGTAAGACATATCGGGGAAGTAATAAGAAAACACTCCGTCAAGAGCCGGTGACTCTGGTGACAAATGGTCAAATACGATGCGGTTGCGCTTGGGCTCAAATTCCAAAGAAAGCGTAGCCATGTTTGAATATTCAAAGACGACCCTTTTTTTGGTTTGTTTGGTATCCTTAAATACAGCTGCGCCAAATTTGACGGCCTGACCACTAAAACTCAGGACATCAAGCACTTTGTAGTTGCTCATGGTTGTACCGGCATCATAGCCAAAAAGCAAATAGTTGGTTTTTCCTTGGAAAGAAAAGTCGATGATTTTATAATAGATGGCGCCGTACCACATTTTTGAATCAATCACCCCTTCTGGTTTGACAGTATAGGCATCTAGTTGATCATTGAGCTCTTGAATGAGCACTTTTTCTTTACCTTCTTCGCGTCTGAGCACAAAGCCGCCGTAAGCGTAGGAGAGGTCTTGATATTCAATATTCCAGGTAAGTAAACGCACGGTTTGGTCCGCACTTCGGAGGTCACCAATGCGCAATTCTTTGAGGGCGTAATCAAAAAATCCTTTGTTTTTAACCAATGCAGCCATCGATTTTTTAAAAGCCACATGCAGCTGATCGGTTTGCGCGTCGTCTTGGGAAGCTCTTAATTTAACAAGTAGCTCGGCAGCTTCGTGTTCGAGTGCACTGATATCTTGCGCAAATAGGAGAGAAGGCCCCAAAAAAACAAAGCAAAAAATCAGGAAAATCCTCATAGGCTTTTTGAACGCAATTTTCCGTGAATTGTTACGTTAGAGCGCCTTGAGTTCGGCAATAGTCTGGACCGGATTTTCAGATCCGAAAACAAAACTACCCGCAACCAATGCATCGGCTCCTGCCGCGGCTAATTGCGCACCAGTGTGGAGGTTCACGCCGCCATCTACTTCAATAATAAAATTTGCATGGTGTTTGGTGCGGAGGGCCTTGAGTCTGGCCACCTTGTCGGTTGCAGCCTCAATGAATTTTTGCCCGCCAAAACCAGGGTTAACACTCATGATCAAGACGAGGTCTAGTTGCTTGGCTACTTCAGAAAGTACTTCAATCGGTGTGTGCGGATTAAGTGCAACGCCCGCTTTCATGCCCAATTCTTGAATTCTAGAAATCGTGCGGTGTAAATGAGTACAAGACTCGTAATGTACCGTCAAGATATCTGCTCCGGCTTTTTTGAATTCTTCTAGATACGCATCTGGATTGGCAATCATGAGGTGTACATCTAGTGTTTTTTGAGTGTGACGGCGAATGGCTTGCAACACCGGAAAACCAAAAGAAATATTTGGAACAAAAACACCATCCATGACATCGATGTGCAACCATTCTGCGACAGAAGCATTTAACATTTCGGTGTCGCGCTGAATATTGGCAAAATCACAAGATAAGACAGATGGAGAAACAATCATGGGTTATTTTTTTGTAAAATTAGCCATTATTTTCCGTTCTCAGGAGGCGCAATATTTTCTGTTCTTTTTGATACAAATCTAGATAGAAGTAAAGCCCATCCCGATCAGCTGTTACACTTGAGTAGGCAATGAATATTGGAATGCCTTGGTGCAACTTTATTTCCTGATGTATATTTAGATCGATTAAATACTGTAAAGAATCAGGTGTTACGAGATTATATTGCTCAGGCCGTTTGCTTTTTTGATCGAAACTTAAGATTTGCTTACCCAATTCAATCGGTGCTTCGCAGCGCATGCAGCCATGAGAAAAACTCCTGAATGTTTGCTTAAAAAGCGAACGGCTTGGCGTATCATGCACATAGACAGAGAAGTTATTTGCAAATTCAAATTTGATGAGGCCTAAACTATTCCAAGGCCCTGGGTCTTGAATGATTTGATACGGAAAAGTATTGTCCTTCACTTTTTTCCAATTGACGGTAGAGGGGTTTACTTCAACTTTGTTGGCCTTGTAAATGCGCATATGTTCTTTGCTTAAGTAGGAACGATTACGTTTCAAAGCGGGTAAAATTTCTTTCTTCGCAATGGAACTCGGCACCTTCCAATAAGGTAATGAAACAATACGATAAACCCTTGATTCAAGCGTAGGGGTAGGGTGGTCCATTTTTCCGACAATAATGTTGTGCCGAGAACGCAAAGTATCGTCGGCAACAAAAATCAATGAAAAGGACGGAATATTTATGGCGATGAACTTCTTGGGCCGCACTTTCGCTTGCCTCAGCCGATCTAATGCAATGATTGCCCGGTCAAAGCGCGTTTGGCTAGACTCTGCAAAGGCAAGAACCGTAGCTTCTCCAATGCGTCCATCCGGATTCAAACCTTGTTTGCTTTGAAAGCTTTTTAAAGCACCCCTAATACCTAAACTATCGGTGCTTGGCGTGATGCTTCCCATGCCTAGCAGAGCTTTTTTGAGTTGCAGCCAAGCCAATTGCTTGTCTTTTTTTTCAGTGCAAAGAACGTATGAAATACTATCCAAATGCGCAGTGTCTCGAAAGTGATACAAATGTTGCGCGAAGAAGCGGTAGTTGGTATCAAGTGGCCCTCTTGACAGCAATAATGAATCGGTATTTTGTAGTGATGTTGCCCAAGTTTCTGGGAACACTTGCCATTTTTTCGGCTTGAGTTTTTCATTTTCAAAATCAATAAACCCGCTGTCTAAATCTCGGACTGCCGTGCCTAAGTTATAAGTTAGGATGAGTTCTTGAATGAGGAGGTTCTTGTTATTTGATGGCAATTGACGCTGCTCAGTTAAGCCAAAGCACTCTTGCCGCTCAAGCGTCTTTTTCCATTTGAGGCCGATTGCTGAAAAACCAGAATCGGAGGTGTGAATTCTTTGAAAAGATCTGGCTTCGTAATAAGCCTTTAGTTGTTGAAGTTCTAGATTGGAAAGCGCTAAATCTGGATGACCGTTTTGAAGGAGCGTTCGAAATTTTTGCTGCATGCTCAGCTTGGAATTTTTGAGAAAATCAAGCTTTTTTGCAGGAGGTTGAGAAGAGGAACAAGCCCAAATTAAAAAAACAAAAAGCAGGTAACTGACAAGATTGATTTTCCGCATTGGATTATTCTTTATTTTCGATGAATGTATAAAATAATTGTGAGAGTGTCATGATCCTTTTCTTTCTTTTACTGACCGGCCTCACTTCATGGCAAGCCTTTCAAAATCAGAGTCTTTTATCAAAAATGTTGCTTGAGCCTTATGCAGTAAAGCACCGTGGTCAATTCTACCGACTTTTTAGTCATATGCTCATTCATGCCGATTTTGCGCATTTGGCATTCAACATGATGACGCTTTATTTTATCGGCAGTTATCTAGAAGACATTTGGCAAATTCAATTTGGTGATCAGAAAGCCCTGATATACATTACATTACTTTATGTTGTTGGCGGCTTATCTGCTACTTTATGGCCCATGCTGCGTCATCAGGATGACCCTGGCTACAGAAGTTTGGGCGCCTCCGGAGCCGTAAGTGCCATTCTTTTTGCTTTTATTCTTTGGGATCCCACGCAGTCTCTTTATTTGATGTTCATACCGATTCCTATACCTGCTTACGTTTTTGGACCTTTGTATCTTGCTTTTGAATACTATTCAATGAAAAAAGGAAAAACAGGAATTGCACATGATGCGCATATTGGCGGAGCTATTTTTGGGATTTTATTTGTCCTGTTGATCGCACCTGAAAAAGGAATGCAATTCGTACATTTGTTTTTGTAAGTCATTAAGGCCTATGCTATACGTTAACAACAACGGGAATCTTCTTGCGGGTGATGCGCCAACCATTTTGCCCGGAAACAGAGCACATCTTTACGGAGATGGTGTCTTTGAAAGCATTCGCATCATCAATGGCCGCCCACTCAACATTGAAAATCATATTCTCAGATTACTAGCCGGAGCTCGTGCCATTCATATGCGCCCTTCAGCAAGTTATACCAGTGCCTTTTTTGAAGCTAAAATTGTTGAGCTTTGTCAGCAATCGGGCATTACTGAAGGAGGCCGTTGCAGACTTTCTTTGGATCGGATAAGTGGTGGCGCTTATCTTCCCGATTCAAATGAAGCTACTTATTACATCGAGGTTTATCCGTATGAAGTGAATCATTTTGAGCTCAATGCAAAGGGTCTTGAACTCGATATTTATCAAGATATCAAGCTCGAAAAGAATTTGCTTTCTAACTTCAAAACCAAGATGGGCTTGCCCTATATCATGGCTGCTTTAGCCGCCAAAGAAAAGGGCCTTGATGATTTATTCCTAGTCGATCACAAAGGAAGCATACTAGAAACTTCATCTTGCAATGTATTTGTAATTAGCAATGGTGTGCTCTACACGCCAAGTCTTGAAGAAGGCTGCTTGGCGGGCACGATGCGCATGCAGATCATCAACCTTGCTTTGGCAAACGGGATTAAAGTCTACGAGTGCGCTCTAATGCCTCAAAATTTATTAGCGGCAGACGAAGTCTTTTTAACCAACGCCATTCGCGGCATCAATTGGGTCGGTGGTTATCGAACCAAGCGTTATCAAAACAACATTTCGCGCCGCTTAGTGGTGCTGCTCAATGCCTACTGGGAGCAAGCGCTCACTCAACAATAGTTATCAACAATCGTCAAGAATTGACGCACTAATTTCTATCTTTAGAAGTTCCTTTTTTAGCTGCGCATGTACCTCATTTTTGACACCGAAACAACGGGCTTACCCCGTGACTTTAACGCTCCAATCACAGACACAGACAACTGGCCGCGTGTGGTACAACTTGCGTGGCAACTTCACGATGAATCTGGTGAGCTCATCTCTCAAAAAGATTTCATCATCAAACCAGAGGGCTATAACATTCCTTTTGAATCAGAGCGTGTTCACGGTATTTCTACCGAATTGGCACAAGCGCTCGGAGAAGACCTCTCAGAAGTTTTGGCGCAATTCAACAAAGACCTCAGCCGTGCCAATTTCATGGTTGGCCACAACCTCAAGTTTGATCTCAACGTGTTGGGGGCCGAATATGTGCGTCAAGGTCAAGATACGCCATTGGTAAAGCCTGTGCTTGACACCTGTACTGAAAAAACGGCCTTATTGTGTCAGATTCCAGGCGGTCGGGGTGGTCGTTTTAAATTGCCAACTCTTACAGAATTACACGAATTTCTCTTTCAAGAATCTTTTTCAGAGGCACACAACGCCACCGCTGACGTCGAGTCAACAACGCGTTGTTTTCTAGAACTTATTCGCAAAGAGCATTATACCCTTGAAGAAATTCTACAAGAGCCAGGTTATTATGAATCATTTCGCGTACTCAACCCAAACCCGATTCAAAAAATCGGTCTTCAGCACCTCAATCTAAAAGCCGAAAGCGAAAAATTACGCGCTGCCAAAACAACTCCAGTTACCCCTAAAGTTGAAGTGAGTCAGGAGGTTCTTAACGACCTCGTTTTTGCACATCTTCACAACCATACTCAGTTTTCAATTTTGCAATCCACTGCTGAGGTTGCTGGTCTCATCCAAAAAGCGGTGGCTTTAGGGCAGCCAGCGGTCGCGCTCACAGATACAGGCAACATGATGGCTGCTTTTCAATTTGAAAAAGCTGCAGCTGCCCACAATGCCAAGATAAAGGCAGAAAGAGCCGAGGCACAAGAAAAAAACGAACCTTATCACGGCAAAGAAATTTTACCCATTATTGGTTGTGAATTCAATGTTTGCCGCAATCATCAAGATAAAACCGTCAAAGACAACGGCTACCAAATTGTATTTTTGGCCAAAAATAAAAATGGTTATCAAAACTTAATCAAACTGGCCTCAATCGCCTATACCAAAGGGATGTATTATGTTCCTCGTATCGACAAAGAGGTCATTAGTCAATACAAAGAAGACCTGATTGTCCTGAGTGGCAATCTCTATGGCGAAATAGCTAGTTTGCTATTGAACGTCGGTGAAAACCAAGCCGAAGAAGCCTTGCTTTGGTGGAAAGAACTATTTGGCCCCGATTTTTATATTGAGCTCGGTAGGCACAACCTAGAAGTGGAAGAACGCGTCAATCCTTTACTTGTGGCACTTGCCGCTAAGCATGGTGTTTCTTTAGTTGCCACTAACAATACCTACTACATCGAGCAAAAGGATGCGCTTGCCCACGATGTTTTACTCTGTGTCAAAGACAACGAACTCGTAGAAACTCCTAAAGGCCGCGGTCGTGGTTTTCGTTATGGCCTCGAGAACGACACCTACTACATGCGTTCCTCTGAGGAAATGATCTCATTATTTGCAGACCTACCTCAAGCCATTCAGAGCATTTCTGAAATCATTGAAAAATGCGAGCACTATGGCCTTGCCCGCGAGGTCTTGTTGCCGGCCTTTGACATCCCAAGTCAGTTCATAGACCCACTAGATGCACAAGACGGCGGTAAACGCGGTGAAAACGCTTATCTCAAGCACCTGACCTATGAAGGTGCAAAAAAACGCTACGCTGAAATTACGCCCGAGATTCAAGAACGCCTCGACTTCGAATTGGCTACCATTGAAAAAACAGGCTACCCAGGTTACTTCCTGATTGTCCAAGATTTCTGTAATGCAGCACGTCAAATGGGCGTTTCGGTTGGGCCAGGCAGGGGTTCGGCTGCAGGTTCGGCAGTCGCCTATTGTATCGGGATCACCAACGTAGACCCCATCAAGTACGACCTCCTCTTTGAGCGTTTCTTAAATCCTGATCGTATCTCAATGCCCGATATCGACATCGACTTCGATGACGAAGGCCGCGGCCGCGTCATCGATTATGTCATCAATAAATACGGTGCCAATCAGGTAGCACAAATTATTACCTACGGTACCATGGCTGCAAAATCTGCAGTCCGTGATACTTCTAGGGTTATGAATTTACCACTCCCTGAAGCTGATCGCTTAGCTAAACTCATTCCAGACCTCTCGCTCAAAAAACTTTTTAACCTGCCAGAGCCGGAACTCATCGACAAACTCCGCAACCAAGAAGCGATTGCCAATGCCAAAGAGTTGCGGCGCATTTATGAGGGCTCTGACCTACAGGCAAAAGTCCTACAAAAAGCTACAGAAATTGAAGGTTCGGTGCGCAACACAGGTATTCACGCCTGTGGGGTTATCATCACCCCCGATGACCTCACCAATTTTGTACCTGTAGCCACTGCCAAAGACTCCGAGATGGTCTGTACCCAATACGACAACGCCGTGGCGGAGTCTGCAGGTCTTCTTAAAATGGACTTCTTGGGTCTGAAAACCCTTACGCTTATTAAAGATGCGGTGCGTCTGGTCAAAGAAAATCGTGGCATCGACCTCGACCCTGATGAATTTCCTATCGATGACGAAGCTACCTACGCGCTTTTCCAACGAGGTGAAACCGTTGGTATTTTCCAATATGAATCTCCGGGGATGCAAAAACACCTCAAGGAACTCAAGCCAACCGTCTTTGCTGACCTCATCGCTATGAATGCCCTGTACAGACCGGGGCCTATGGAATACATCCCCTCTTATTGCAAGCGTAAACATGGAGATGAAACCATTGTTTATGACCTTGACGACTGCGAAGAATACCTCAAAGAAACTTACGGGATCACTGTATACCAAGAGCAGGTAATGCTCTTGTCTCAAAAATTAGCTGATTTTACCAAAGGTGAAGCCGACACCCTGCGTAAAGCCATGGGTAAAAAAGACCGCAAGGTACTCGACAAAATGAAGCCTACCTTTATTGAAAGAGCCTCAGCAAAAGGTCATGCTGAACCCACACTTGAAAAAATCTGGAAAGACTGGGAGGCCTTTGCTTCGTATGCCTTCAATAAATCGCACTCCACATGCTATGCTTGGGTAGCTTATCAAACGGCTTATCTAAAAGCCAATTATCCGGCCGAATACATGGCTTCTGTTTTGAGTAACAACATGTCCGATATCAAACAGGTGTCATTTTTCATGGAGGAATGTCGCCGAATGGGTATTGAAGTGTTGGGTCCAGATATCAACGAATCGGGCTTTACCTTTTCAGTCAATACTGTAGGAGCCATTCGTTTTGGTCTTGGTGCCATCAAAGGAATGGGTAGCGGCCCTGTTGAAGCCATTTTACAAGAAAGACAAAATGGTGCGTTTTCTGATATTTTTGATGTTACCAAGCGCATCAACCTAAGGTTGTGTAATAAACGTGCATTCGAAAGTCTTGTTTATGCTGGTGGCTTTGATTCGTTTAAAGACGTGCATCGCGCGCAATACTTTGTACAAGATTCAAATAACCGCACTTTCTTAGAGTCAGCCATTCGCTATGGTGCTAGTTTGCAAGAGCAACAACACTCAGCTCAACACAGTATGTTTGGTGAGGCTACCGGCACAACCATGCCTGCCCCAACAGTACCTCGGGCCGAAGAGTGGCCAGCCATATACAAACTCAATCGAGAAAAGGAAGTGGTGGGTATCTTTATTTCGGGTCATCCGCTCGACGATTTCAAGGTTGAAATTGCATCCTTTTGCACGGGTAACGTAGCCATGCTCAATGATCCAAGTGCTTATTTGGGTCGTGACCTGCTCATCGCCGCAATCATCACGACTGCCGAGCACCGCTTTACCAAACACGGAGACGGTTTCGGATCCTTGATCATTGAAGATTACCAAGAAGCTTATAAATTGAATTTGTTCAAAGAATCCTACTTAAAATTCAAGCACTTTATGGAGCCGGGCACTTTTGTGGCTATTAAAGGCCGCGTAGAGGTGCCGCGTTTCAGACAGGTTCCAGAATTTGTCGTACACCAAATAGAATTGCTTCAGGATCTCCGAGAGAAACGCGCCAAAATGCTCAAGCTGCGCTTTTCTGCCAAACAACTCGATCAGTTGGTCATCGATCAGTTGCACCAATTATTTGAAACCAACCCTGGCTCTTGTCAGGTACACTTTACGGTGTTTGACCCACTCGACAATATCGAGGTGGCACTACCTTCCAGAAGTGTTAAAATACAGCCTTCAAGTCAATTATTTAAAGAATTAGCCAAGCTCGATATCCAGTTCAAATTGAACTAAATCAAATAGATAGAAACAAAAAAAACGCTCCTAATTAGAGCGTTTTTTGTTTTTGAGGACTGAAACCAAACGTAGATTTCAGAATAAGATCGTCTTATGCTTCAGTAGCTTCTTGTGGAACCAAAACGCGGCCACAGTGCTCGCATACGATAATTTTCTTTTTGGTAACGATGTCAAGTTGACGCTGAGGTGGAATTTTGTTAAAACAACCACCACAAGAACCACGCATTACCTGAACAACTGCAAGGCCGTTCTTAGCGTTGGTGCGTAGACGCTCATAAGCAAAAACCAAACGGTTTTCAATATTCTTTTTAGCAGCATCTGAGGCCTTCATTAATTTTTCTTCATCCTTTTGAGTTTCAGAAACGATGGCTTCAAGTTCAGCTTTTTTAGAATCGAGGTCTTCTTGTTTCATGCTTACGCGGTCTGTAGCCTCAGTAAGCGTTTCTTTTTTCATCTCGATTTTAAGCTTTGCTTCTTTCGATTTTTTGTCGTGTAATTTGATTTCGAGTTCTTGGAATTCAATTTCTTTTGAAAGTGATTCGAACTCGCGGTTGTTACGGACGTTGTTTTGCTGCTCTTTGTATTTAGCGATGGCTGCTTCAGCATCTTTTACAGCTAATTTGCGATCAGCAATTTCTGTTTCAATTTCTTTGATTTCGTCATTGATTTTGGTAACGCGCGTATGTAGACCAATGATTTCATCTTCAAGACTTTGCACTTCCAAAGGAAGCTCACCACGGATGGTGCGGATGCGGTCGATTTCAGAGTCTATTTTTTGGAGTTCAAAAAGCGCATCCAATTTTTCTGCGATGGTACCTTCTTTTTTGGTTGCTGCTGCCATGTGCTATAAATAGTTAACGGGATTCGTATTCAACTTAGTTAAACGGATGGCAAAGTTAGGAAAATTTTCTTTAATTCTTTCAGTCAATAATTCACTAGTATATTGCTCGCTTTCAAAGTGTCCTATATCTGCAATAATTATTTTGGATTCAGCGTCAAAAAACTCGTGGTATTTAAAGTCTGCAGATAAGTATAAATCTGCCTGAGCCCTGATTGCATCTGTCACTAAGAAACTTCCTGCTCCGCCACACAAGGCAATTTTCTGAATTTTTTGCTGCACTAATTCCGTATACTTAATACTGCCGCAATGGAATCTTTCTTTGACAATTTTTAAAAAGTCGAGGCTATCCATGGGTTCGGGAAGCTGGCCGATAAGGCCTGCGCCAAAATTTTGATGTTTGTTCTCAAGACGGATGAGTTCGTAAGCAACCTCTTCGTATGGGTGGGCAAGCTTCATCGCGCTTAAAACAGCATTTAATAAATGTGTAGCTACAACGTATTCAAGTTTCGTCTCTTGCACTTCTTCGCGGCGATGCAGCTCGCCAAGGGCTGGCTTGGCACCATCTTCTGGCTTGAAAGTTCCAATTCCTTCAGAACGGAAATGACACTCGCTGTAGTTGCCAATATGGCCAGCGCCCGCTCCGAGAATCGCGAGATCAACTTGAGCAAATTGCTCTTGAGGAACATAAACGACCAATTTAATGAGCTGATCATTCATTGGACGTAAAATGCGTGTATTGACCAAGCCCAATTTCTCGGCAATTTTGTGGTTCACGCCTTGATGGTGATTGTCGAGGTTGGTATGAATGGCATAAAGTGCAATTTTATGTTGAATGCACTTTTCCACAACGCGTTCAATATAGGTTTTACCCGTGAGTTTTTTGAGTCCTCTAAAAACAATGGGGTGGTGAGCAATGATGAGGTTACAGCCTGTTTCTATAGCTTCGTCAACAATAGCTTCAGTACTGTCTAAACAAACCAGCGCCCCTTTGATTTCTTGATCCAGATGACCATAGATAAGCCCTGCGTTGTCATAGTCTTCTTGTAAAGAAAGTGGAAACTGCTTTTCAAGAAACTGTGTAATTTGTTTTAATTGCATTTTATATTTTTTTTGCAAGGCCTAAATTGAGCCCCCAAGCTGCACTCTTGTGAATGTAATCTTGGTAAGGGTCGTAAGAATTATTGAGTTGTTGGCGGTATTGCACACCTAAGCGTAAGCGCAGTGTCGGATTCATTGGTATTTCAAGATCGACAGAACTGATCCAAGAAAGTGTAAAGCTATTCATGCCGTTGTTTACCTTTACTTGATCATCATATTTAGCACCAAGAGCGTTGGTCCATTGTTGATCTTGACGATAAGATTGATACAAAGCCGGTATGAGCCCAGCGCCTGCCGAAAAAGCAATTTTTTCTCCGAATGCCAATTTAAACTGAACAGGAAGCGCCAAATAGCGATACCTCGTTTGATAAGAGAAACTAGAATCGTTATCTAAAGACTCCCAGCTGTAGGCCTCGCCATTTTGCATCCAGGCTAAACCTGCATCGATGAGTGCATGTTTAGACAAACCAAGGCAAACACCCATTTGCTGAGACCAAAGGTTCAACGGAATTTCATTGGCGCGCTCCCCGAGTGGAATCGTCAAAAAGTCCGTGTTTTCTTGAAGCGTTCGAAAAACAGAGGATCTTGAGGTTTCAAAATAATATTGTGTAGGGTACTGGCGCTTGATTTTGTCATTGACGATTTGTGCCTGAGCCGAAAATACAAACCCAATGATAAAGCTCAATAAAAATATTCTCATCTTTCAAAAGTACACTTTTTGCACTTCTCTTAAAAGTCTTAACGCAGGTCAATTTTTAGCTCCGTGCTATGGTCTAATTTTGTAGCAAATAATAAATTAAAGACAATGGAAACAAATTGGAAAGTAGACAGCATGCACAGTGAAGTAGGCTTCAAAGTGCGTCATATGATGATTTCAAATGTAAGCGGATCATTTGGTGCGTTTGATGCAAGTGTTGCCACAGCGGGTGACGACTTCAGCAGCGCAAAATTTGATTTTTCTGCGGCAATTGATAGCATCAATACAGGTGTAGCAGACCGCGATGGTCACTTGAAATCAGCTGATTTCTTCGATGCAGAAAATCACCCATCATTAAAATTTACTTCAACAGAAGTGAAAAAAGTATCAGATGACGCTTTGGAAATCGCTGGTCATTTAGAAATTAAAGGTCAAGTAAAACCAGTTGTTTTAACATCAGAATTTGCAGGTATCGCAGTTGATCCTTATGGCCAAACTAAAGCAGGCATGACTATCCACGGAAGCATCAAGCGCAGTGAGTTCGGACTAACTTGGAGTGCTGTTACTGAAGCAGGAAATGTTGTAGTAGGCGATGAGATCAAACTCAATGCTGAACTACAATTCATCAAGCAGTAAGCAAGCGCTGAACCACTTTTTTAGCTTCTTCGATGTGGCCTAAAGGATTGGTTTGAGAATTAAATACACCGGCAACTTTTCCATCCAGACCAATTACATAAGTAACGCGTCCGGGGATAAGCCCAAATAAATTACCAGGTACGCCAAATAATTGGCGTACCTTTTTTTGTTGATCAGAAAGCAACGTGTAGGGTAAATTGTGTTTCTGCTGAAATTCTTGGTGTGAGCTTTCTGAATCAGAGGATATACCAAGCACCTCACAGCCCATTTCTACAAAATCTGTGTGGGCATCTCTAAATGCACAAGCTTCTTTGGTACAGCCCGGTGTGTCGTCTTTAGGATAAAAGAACAAGATAAGAATCTTCTTACCGAGTAAAGAACTGATTTGAAGCGCTTGTCCGTTGCTATCAGGTAGTGTAAAATCTGGGCATGAATCGCCAATTTGAATGGGTGTACTCATTGTAGTGCTGCTTTGAATCGGGCAAGGATGCGTTCTCTGGCAAAACGATGCTCGACAATTGGTTGAACATATTGCGGTGTTCCAAATTCAGGAACCCATTTTTTGATGTATAAATAGTTAGGGTCAAATTTCTTTTGCTGTGCCTCCGGATTAAATACCCGAAAATAAGGAGCGGCATCACAGCCGCAGCCCGCAGCCCATTGCCAACCGCCAATATTGCTGGCCAATTCGAAATCTAAAAGTTTTTCAGCAAAGTAGCGTTCTCCCCAGCGCCAATCAATTAAGAGGTGTTTGGTCAAAAAACTCGCAACAACCATCCGGACGCGGTTGTGCATAAAGCCTGTTTCATTGAGTTCGCGCATGCCGGCATCCACTAAGGGGTAGCCTGTTTTTCCTTCGCACCACGCTTTAAAATCTCTTTCTTGATTCTCCCACAAGATGTTGTCGTAGGCAGGTTTGAAAGCGCTGTCAACGGTTTGCGGAAAATGAAACAGAATCATTTGATAGAAGTCACGCCAAATGAGTTCGTTGAGGTACTTTTCGTTGGTTTGAAGCGCTTCTTGTGCTAGTTTTCTAATTGAAATGGTGCCAAAGCGCAAATGCAAACTCAATCTTGAGGTTCCGGCTACAGATGGGGTATCGCGCTGAAGGTGGTAATTTTTAAGTACCGAAACAGGTGTTTCAGATTTTGGAAAAGCTTGTGTATGAGCTGACTCAAAACCCATTTCTGCCAAGCTGATCAGTGACGTTGGCGCAACTTTGGCTAGATATTGAAAGTAAGCTTCAGTGGGGTAGGGCTTGAGATAAAATTCGTTGAGTTTTGCTTTCCATTTGCGTGCATAAGGCGTGTAAATGGTGTAGGGTTTGCCGTCGTCTTTTACCACCTCTGATTTTTCAAAAATCACTTGGTCTTTGGCACCTATAAACTCAATATCCAATTTTTTAAGTGCTTCGAAAACAGCGGTATCGCGCAACAAAGCCTGTGGTTCGTAGTCTCGGTTGGCATAAACCACCTCGGCCTTCATGGCCTGAGCAAGTTCGACAATCAACGTTGTTGCATGACCATAATAAACTTTGAGGTCTGCGCCTAATTCTTGATAAGCCTGTTTTAATTTTTCAATTTCTTGATAAATAAACAGTACTCTTTGGTCGTTGGCGGGTAAATGTTGTAAGATTTGCTGATCAAAGATAAAAACCGCCTGTACGCTTTGATGCTTTTTAAGTGCTTTATATAGGCCGGCGTTGTCATGAATTCTTAAATCTCGCCGATGCCAAAAAATCGCTGAACTCATGAACCGCTATATTCTATGATGTTATTTTGTGTTTCCCAGAGTTTGATGCTCAGGCCATATTTTTGATCGAGCCTCTTGCGCAGGAGCTTCCAAATCACGACCGCAATATTTTCTGCAGTAGGGTTCAAGTTAGCAAATTCTGGGCAGTCTAGATTGAGGTTGCGGTGGTCAAAACGCTCTTGCACCTCTTCATTGATGAGGTCTTTGACAATTTTGAGATCGATGAGGTAACCCGTTTCTTGATCGATTTCTCCTTCGACCCAAACTTCTAAGGTGTAATTGTGCCCATGAAAATTAGGGTTACTACACTTTCCAAAAATGGCTTCATTTTTTTCGTTGGTCCAGTCTTTTCGATACAGGCGATGCGCTGCATTAAAGGTTGCTCGTCTACACACTCTCATAAGCTGCTTTTGTAATTTTTTCTAGGTGTTGATTTAATAGTATTTTGAACCATTCGGTGTAGGCTTCTGGGCTGCGGTCGAGATCTTGAAGTAAAGCCTCCATGGAAATCCATTTGTAAGCAGCTACTTCATCGGGGTTAATATTGGGGTTATGGTTGCAATAACCAAAAAGTACGTGATCTAGTTCATGTTCAGTAAGACCTTGATCTAGCTGAGCTTTGTAAATAAAAGAAAAAGACTCGTGGAGTTCAACTTCCATTCCCATTTCTTCTTGCAACCTACGTTTGGCTGCCTCCAAGTTGCTTTCATTCGGGCGTTGATGTGAACAGCAAGTGTTGGTCCAGAGAAGAGGAGAATGGTATTTATGAGCGGCTCTTTGCTGCAACAACATTTCTCCTTTGTGGTTAAATAAAATGATGGAAAAAGCTCGGTGCAATAGGCCCAAGCGATGCGCCTCCATTTTTTCAAGCTGACCAATTTCGTTGTCTTGCTCGTCGACAAGAATGACGTATTCGTCTGGCATTATAGCAAGTTTAAATTGTGACGCACGTAGGAGGTGAGTAAGATGCGCATTTTACGATAGTTCGGAATGCGAATTCTTTCATTGAGTACCATTTCAGCTGGCGTGCTTTTGATTTTCTTAAAGAGTTTGAAGTAATATTTGTAGGCCATATAGACACCAAAGCGTGCTTTTCTTGGCAACAGTAAAATCCCTTCATAGCCCATCTGAAAATCGAGGGCAATATCAGCTTCAATTTCTTTTTTGATGGCATTATTGAATTGCGCCAAATTAATCCCTGGAAAATAAGTTCTGCCGAGCTCTTGGTAATCTGCTTTGAGGTCTCTTAGAAAGTTGATTTTCTGAAAAGCAGCACCTAATTTCATGGCGTAAGGCTTCAGTTGTTCATACTGGTCTTGATCGCCCTCTACAAAAACTTTTAAACACATCAGGCCAACTACTTCAGCAGAACCTAAAATATAGGTTTCATATTTACCTTGGTCGTAGGTTTGTTTTTGGAGGTCCATTTCCATGGAATCAAGGAAGGTGTCAATGAGCTCAGCCGAAATTTGGTAACGGTTCACGGCCCATTGGAAGCTATTTAAAATCGGATTCAAGGAAATGCCCGCAGCAATTGCTTCGTAAGTTTGGACTTTGAAATCGGCTAGTAATTTTTCTTTGTCGTAGCCGTGGAAAGTATCTACAATTTCATCCGCAAAGCGCACAAAACCATAGATGGCATAAATAGGCTTCTGAATTTCTTTGTCTAAAAAACTAATACCTAATGAAAAAGAGGTGCTGTAACGTTTGGTAGTCAGCTCACTCATTTCTTGGCTAATTTGGTCAAATAGTGCTTTCATAGTTAATAGTTTTAAGCGTGCTGAGCAAGGATGAGTTTAGAAACGACTTCTCCGGAAATAATTGATGGAGGTACACCAGGGCCTGGCACAGTTAATTGCCCGGTGTAATAGAGGTTTTTAATTTTTTTATGTTTGATGCTGGGTTTGAGAATTGCTGTTTGGCGCAAAGTATTGGCCAAGCCATATGCATTGCCTTTGAATGCGTTGTAGTCTTTTTTGAAGTCAGCAACACAAAAGCTTCTTTTATAAACGATGTTGTCTTTGATATCGTTGCCGGTAAGTGTTTTGAGGCGCTCTAAAAGCAGCTCAAAATAATGTTCACGGGTTGATTCGTCGTCTTTTAAATTCGGAGCAAGCGGGATCAAAAAGAACAAATTTTCTGAACCAGCAGGTGCAACAGTCGGGTCTGTAAGCGAAGGAGCACTCATGTAAAAGAGTGGTTTAGCTGGCCAACTAGGATCTTTGTAGATGGTTTTGCCGTGTTCTTCTAAAGATTCGTCGAAGAACAAATTGTGGTGTTCTAAGTTGTTGAGTTTTTTATTGATACCTACATAGAACAACAGGCTTGAAGGTGCCATGGTGCGTTTGTCCCAGTACTGATCAGTGTAATTAGCATTTTTACCAAGTAAGGCTTGATCAGTGTGTGCGTAGTCGGCACCGGAAATAACGATATCAGCACGCTTGATTTCACCATTCACTTTTACCCCTACAGCTTGTCCATTTTCAATGACAATTTGCTCCACGTTGGCGTCGGTGTGTATTTCTACACCTTGTTCTTGGGCAATGCGTGCAAAGGCTTTAATGAATTCGTGCATGCCTTTCATGGGGTACCAGGTTCCGAGTTGAATATCGGCATAGTTCATTAAAGAATAGAGTGCAGGGGTTTCATTGGGCATCGCACCCAAGAAAAGCACAGGAAACTCTAGTAAAGATAAAATTTTAGGATGCTTGAAATATTTGCGGATAAAGGCTGAAAAAGAAGAAAACAAATGCATCTTGAAAAGCCCACCCATCACACGGCTGTCAAAAAATTCGGTAAGACTCAAGCTCGGTTTGTACACGAGGTCTTCCATGCCTACTTTGTATTTGTAAGCAGCATCTTTTAAGAAGGCCTGAAGTTTTAAGGAACTACCTGGTTCTAAAGATTCAAACCATGCTTCAAGTTTTGGCATTTCAGCAGGTACATTTGTGTAACTGTGGTCAGGCCAATAAACACGATAAGAAGGGTCTAGTCTTTTGAGTTCGTAAAAGTCTGAGCTTGTATAGCCAAAAGACTGATAAAATTTTTCAAAAACATCGGGCATCCAATACCAGGAGGGCCCCATATCAAAAACAAAACCATCCACTTCAAATTGTCGGGCACGACCACCAATAGAACTGTTCTTTTCAAAAATAGTAACTTGATGCCCAGCCTTTGCCAAATGAGAAGCAGCTGATAGGCTCGAAATTCCCGAGCCAATAATGTGTATTTTTTTTGTCATAAATTAATTTGCCGAAAATGCGAATTCCGGTAAAGCTTCCATCAGCTTCTTGCGAGCGATGAAAATCCGGCTTTTCACGGTTCCGATCGGAATACCTAGTTTGTCTGCGATCTCTTTGTATTTGAAGCCTTCAAAATGCATTTCAAAAGGCTCTTTGTATTCCTCTCCTAATAAGTTGATTTGCTTGTTGATGTCTTTAACACCAATCTTCTCTATTGCGTTGTCGTCGTGGCTCTGGATGTTGCCGACCAAAAATAATTCTTTGCTGTGGTCGAAAATAGCACCAGATTTAACCTTTCTCCTATACTGATTAATGAACAAGTTACGCATAATTGTGAAGACCCACGCCTTAAAGTTGGTTTGAGGCGTATAATAATTGCGATACGTGATCGCTTTTAACATGGTTTCTTGCGTTAAATCCCTTGCGTCCTCTCGATTTCTTGTAAAAGAAAGCGCAAAAGATTGCAAATTGTTTTCTAGACCAATTAATGCTTCATTGAATTCAATTGTAGACATGGCGAATAGTTTTGTTTAACGATTACGATATAAAGTTAAACATAATTTGTTTAACAAAACAACAAAATGATTAAACAAAAAAATAATTTCTATTAAAAAAGTTGATGAAGCCTTATTTAATAAGCTTTAAGTGCAACATTTTTTTTAAGCAATTACATGCTCCAACATCACTTTCACCATTGCCTTGGTGTCGAAGTGTGCTTTCCAGCCCCAATCTTTGGAGGCGTGAGAATCGTCGATTGAATTTGGCCAGCTGTCTGCAATGGCTTGACGAAAGTCTGGGGCGTAGTTGATTTCAAAGCCGGGTTGTAAGGCTTGAATTTCTTGGGCTAGTTCGGCTGGTGTAAAACTGCAGCCTGCTAAATTATAGGCAGATCGGATCTTAATTTTTTCTGCTGGGGCTTCCATCAATTCAATGGTGCCACGAATGGCATCGTCCATAAACATCATGGGTAGGGCAGTGTCGGCGCTTAAAAAACAGGTAAACTTCCCTTCAGATTTTGCTTTGTAGAAAATATCGACCGCATAATCGGTGGTGCCACCGCCAGGTAGGCTTTTGTATGAAATGAGGCCAGGGTAGCGTATGCTGCGTACATCGACGCCAAATTTATTGTGGTAGTATTCACACCAGCGCTCCCCGGCTTGTTTAGAAATGCCGTACACCGTTGTGGGCTCCATGACTGTATGCTGTGGCGTTTGATCGGCTGGGGTAGTGGGGCCAAATACGGCAATAGAGCTCGGCCAAAATATTTTTTTGAGGTAGCCTTCTTTAGCGAGGTCCAGGATGGTGAACAAGCCCTCCATATTTAATTTCCAGGCAAAGTCCGGGTTTTTTTCTGCAGTTGCTGATAAAAGAGCAGCAAGTAAATAGACTTGCTCAATTTTTTGTTCGATGATATAAGCCCTGACTTGCTCGCGATCTAGTGCATCAAGCTTTATATAAGGACCATCTTGTAAAATTTCAGGACAGGTGTCTCTGAGGTCTGCAGCCACTACTGCTTGGTTACCAAATTTAGTTCGGAGTGCTAAAACGAGTTCGGTTCCGATTTGTCCGCAAGAACCAATAACCAAGATTTTTGTCATTTTGTTGAATTGATGTTGCAACAAAAATAATGTCTTTTCTGCATGTGCTCTGAAAAAGTAATTTTTTCATCTACAGAAAACTGACCAAAATCATTTGTTGCAGTCCTTGATTCGTTTAGTTTTGTCCTAACTAAAACTGAAAACAATGCCATTTTATCACAAATTGGGTCAAATTCCTCACAAGCGACACACCGTTTTTCGCCAGCCGGACGGATCCATTTATCACGAACAACTCTTCGGAACCATTGGTTTTGACGGCATGTCCTCGTTGCTATACCACATTCAACCGCCAACTGTAGTTAAGAAAATTGGTGCTCAGAAAAATATTGCCCCTGAAATCGCCATTCAAAAAAATATGTTGATGCGTAGTTTCAGAGGGTATGATTTGAAATCAAACCCAGATTACGTCGAGAGCCGTGTTCCTGTGTTGGTGAATTCAGATGTTTACATTGAGCTTGCTGCGCCTTCTGCTTCCATGAAAGATTATTTCTACAAGAATGCAGATGCTGACGAGATCATCTTTATTCATAAAGGTTCTGGTAAATTGCGCACCCAACTCGGAAATATTGATTTTGCTTACGGAGATTACCTCGTGATTCCACGCGGTATGATTTATCAGTTAGAATTCAATGATGAAAACAACCGTTTGTTTATCATACAGTCTTTTCATCCTGTTTATACGCCAAAGCGCTACAGAAATTGGTTTGGACAATTGCTAGAGCATTCTCCATTCTGCGAGCGCGACATCAGAGCACCACATGAATTGGAAACCCATAATGAAGAAGGAGATTTTCTGATCCGTATTAAAAAGCAAGATGTTTTGTACGATTACACGTATGCGCATCATCCATTTAATGTTGTTGGTTGGGACGGCTACAATTATCCTTATGCGTTTTCCATCCATGACTTCGAACCAATAACTGGGCGTGTACACCAACCACCTCCCGTACATCAAACTTTTGAAACGTCGGCGTTTGTGGTGTGCTCATTTGTGCCGCGTCTTTACGACTATCATCCGGATTCCATTCCGGCACCATACAACCACTCTAATATTGACTCCGATGAAGTGCTTTATTATGTTGACGGTGATTTCATGAGTCGCAATAACATCGAAAAAGGACAAATTACCTTGCATCCGGCAGGTATTCCGCATGGCCCGCATCCAGGAGCTTATGAAAGAAGTATCGGAAAAACGGAAACGGAAGAACTCGCTGTCATGGTCGATACCTTTAAGCCGCTTTGTTTGACCAAACGTGCTTTAGAACTGGAATTGCCAGATTACATGTTCTCTTGGCAGCATTAACTCGGCTTTAATCCCTAATTTTGACTTAAATTCACCTTTATGGCAGAGATTAAAAATTTAAAAGACATTCAAAACTACGACTACAGTCTAGAAAAAATATTTCACGACGCCGAAGATTTCCTTCCTTTACTCGGCACCGACTACGTTGAACTTTATGTAGGCAACGCCAAGCAAAGTGCACATTACTACAAAACTGCTTTCGGTTTTCAGTCAGAGGCCTATGCTGGTCTTGAAACAGGCATGAAAGACCGCGTATCGTATGTGCTCAAGCAAGATAAAATCAGACTCGTTCTCACTACACCATTACAAGAAGACGGTGAACTCAATGCTCACATTAATAAACACGGAGACGGTGTTAAAGTGGTGGCACTTTGGGTTGAGGATGCTACAAAAGCATTTGAAGAAACGACAAAGCGCGGCGCAAAACCTTATATGCAACCAACTCGTGAAGAAGACGAAAATGGTTATGTAGTTCGATCAGGAATCTATACTTACGGCGAAACCGTTCATATTTTCGTAGAACGCAAGAACTACAACGGCATCTTTTTACCGGGCTATAAAAAGTGGGAATCGCATTACAACCCTGAGCCAGTTGGGCTTAAGTTTATCGACCACATGGTAGGGAATGTAGGTTGGAATGAAATGAATGACTGGGTAGAATTCTATGGCAAGGTCATGGGTTTTGCGCAAATTGTTTCTTTCGACGACAAAGACATTTCTACAGACTACACAGCCTTGATGTCTAAAGTGATGTCTAACGGAAACGGCCGCATTAAATTTCCAATCAATGAGCCAGCCGAAGGCAAGAAAAAGTCTCAAATTGAAGAATACATTGATTTTTACAATGGTCCAGGTGTACAACACATCGCCGTTGCTACTAATGATATCGTAGCCACTGTATCTGCCATGCGCGATCGTGGGGTTGAGTTTTTGTATGTTCCAGAAACTTACTATGATGATTTACTCGAGCGCGTGGGTGCCATCGATGAAGATGTTGAACTGCTAAAGTCTCATGGTATTCTCATTGACCGCGACGACGAAGGTTACTTGTTACAACTCTTCACCAAGCCAGTCGTGGATCGCCCAACGATGTTCTTTGAAATTATCCAAAGAAAAGGTGCGCAATCATTCGGAAAAGGAAACTTTAAAGCTTTATTTGAAGCCATCGAACGCGAACAAGAAAACAGAGGAACACTCTAATTAAAAATACTGATTCAATAAAAAAGGGGGCCAGCGCCCCCTTTTTTTATTGATTTATTTTCAAGTTTAGATGCTGTTCAAAACTGCAGCAAGCTCCTCATAAATACCAGCTTGCTTGTTATCGTTGTAAGCTTTCTGAATGGCTTCTACAATCTGAGCAATTTCAGTCACTCCGTTTGCCTTGAGGTCATTCATGACGGCTTGAATCACGTCGGGTCTTGGACCCCATGTAAATACTTCTTGAAGCTGTTCATTCAAACAAATCAATTTCGGAATAGACCTTCCTCCATTCGTTAAATAAGCATCCATGACCTCAGGGTTTTCGTCACGGAGGATGTATTTTGTTTGAATATTGGGGCTACACGAAGCAAGCTTTTCTAGAGCTGGAACGCATTGAGCTGCATCTCCACACCAAGGTTCGGTGATAATGAGCCAAGTCCAGTGCTGTGCTTTTTGAGCAATAAGTTCACTCAGCTCAGTAGGAATAGTGATGGTTTTATTGAGTCGGTTCATTCTTTGCAGATTGAGCTTTGTGTAATACACATAAGCTTCACTCTGGTTGGGGCCACTGGTGCGGCCTTCATTTACCAACTGTTCAGTCAGCGCCATATATGCGCTATAGTTCATGGCTTGTTCAAGTATTGTTGTATTGATAACGGACATCTTCAGATTTTGGAATGTGAGCTGTAAAATTACGAATAGAAAAAATTACTATTTGCAAAATCGGATTTTATCATTTGAAGAAGATTTTGTATATTTGCACCCACTTAAACGGAGGTTGTAGCTCAGTTGGTTAGAGCGTCGGATTGTGGTTCCGAAGGTCGCGGGTTCGAGACCCGTCTTCCTCCCCAAACAAAAAGCCAGTAGCAATACTGGCTTTTTTTATGCAATAAAATTATATTGGGCTAATGATTTGAACCATCTGTTCATCCAATCGAAGATAGCCATAATCGTAACAGAAATAAATGGTTTCTCCATTTTTCGCTTGCTTGGTATGCGTATGATAAGCCAATTGAAATCCACTTTTCAGCAACTCCATGATTGCAATTGGTTTTCTTTTTCCTTTGGAGAGCCGACACAGGATTTGTTGGTTACTGCGCAAAATGCCATTGATTTTTTTGAGGCTTGCCATTTGCGCTGCGTAGTGCTGATTATTATAGGCATTCCGGCAATGGTCCGAACAGAACTTTTGATCGCGCCTTCCATGTAAGGTTTGGCTACACGCTTTGCAAAATCGCTTGGATTCTAAATAATTCATGAGAACAAAACGCACTTTGAAGGTTTATAGTAGTAGGAAGTGTTCTCAGCGCATAAAAATCACAATTTCAGCACCTTAAATATTCGTCAGCATCCGTAAAATATGCAGTCAATGGTACATTTTGCTCAAAACTTTGTAACGAGCGAAAAAAAAATGCGTTGAAGTCGAACCTTTCTTCATTTTATCAGTACAAGCAAGGGCAATTAAAAATTATGAGGCAGTTAAAAATCGCAAAACAGGTCACTAACAGAGAGACCGCATCTTTAGACAAGTATTTACAAGAAATTGGTCGTGTGGACTTAATCACCGCCGATGAAGAAGTAGAGCTTGCTCGTAAAATCAAGGCAGGAGACCGCATCGCATTGGAGCGCTTGACAAAAGCAAACCTTCGCTTCGTGGTTTCAGTAGCCAAACAATACCAAAATCAAGGTCTTGCTTTACCAGACTTGATCAATGAAGGAAATCTTGGCCTCATTAAAGCAGCTGAGCGTTTTGACGAAACCCGTGGTTTCAAATTCATTTCGTACGCAGTTTGGTGGATTCGTCAATCAATTCTTCAAGCATTAGCAGAACAAGCACGTATAGTACGTTTGCCTTTGAACAAGATCGGTAACATCAATAAAATCAACCGCGCTTACTCAGAACTAGAGCAAAAACTAGAGCGTCCACCTTCAGCAGACGAGTTGGCTGAATTCCTAAATGTAACACCAGAAGAGGTGAAGCAAACGCTTTCTCAGAATGGCCGTCACATTTCAATGGATGCGCCACTCATCGAAGGCGATGAATCAACTTCTACCATGTACGACGTCATGCAAGGAGACTCACTTCCTGGCCCAGAAGCCAATCTTACCCTAGAATCATTGCGTTCAGACATTCGCCGCTCATTAACAAGCCTCACCCCGCGTGAAAGCGAAGTCATCAGCATGTTCTACGGCCTTGACGGCAAAGCACCACTTTCCCTCGAAGAAATCGGCGACAAATTCGACCTCACCCGAGAGCGCGTCCGCCAGATCAAAGAGAAAGCCATCCGCCGCCTCAAACACACCAACAAAAACAAAGTACTGAAAAGCTACTTAGGATAATAAAAAAAAGGAACCGAGAGGTTCCTTTTTTTTTGGGGTATAATAAGGTTGGATTTACTTTTGTTCCTTTACTTCTACTTTTATAGAAGTGCTAGTTACAATTCCTCCTGTTAAGCCTGAAATAATGAAGTCAGTTAATCGAATTTTTGTAGTGACTTGGCAATTACCACTTGTTGGGGTGCTAACGTGTGTTCTGCCAAGAGGAACAATGCCCCAAAATAACCAGAACTGTTTTCCTTTGTCAAAAGTAACTTCCTTACCCGGAGTTTCCATATAAGCCCCTTGGAGTTTGTGTCATCATACAAGAAGACAAACTGCTAATAACAGTTATCGCTAGGATAATTCTTTTCATAATTAAAGTTGAATGACGTGACAGTTGCCTGCAGTTACTAAATAAGTATCTGTAAGTAAAGAGTTTCCGTTGTTATCCTTTATTTCATAGGTGATTAACTTTGAAGTAAGCATACCCATATCGATTTCAGCGCTAATATTTCCAGACTGTTCGCAGCTTGGGGCACCTGTCCAGTAGTTAGATGCAAGTGTTGAGCCAGCTAATTGACCATCGATGTAAACGTAAAGACCAGTTATTCCGGCGTTCTGAACAATTTCAGATGTAGCTTGATCTTGCCAAAAAATAATTTTCTCAGAGTAAGTACAAGAACCGTCATCTTTTTTAGCTTCAGTACTATAATTTTGAGCTGTTGGATCAGTACAGCCTGGTTTGGCACAGCTGAACATGGTAAATGTGAGCAAGCCAATCAATCCAATTTTTGTAATAGTTTTCATGTTGAATTGGTTAAAAATAATTGATTAATAACTCAAATGTACAATAAAATAGTACACATAAGTACAAAAATACAAGCGTATTGTATAATATAAATGAGCAACACAATGAGCAATTTTGTGTCATGGGGCAGATGCATATTGGTCGAGAAATAAAGCGTGTCCTTGATGATAGCGACTTATCAGTTACTGAGTTTGCCAGAAAAATTAATAAGTCGAGAGGTAACGTATATTCTATTTTAACGAGAAGTTCGATTGATACGGAA
>JBEBBE010000021.1:0-38285 GCA_041158525.1 Bacteroidota bacterium
ATTGAAATAGACTACCTTTGACAAAATATTTGCATGAAACAAGTTTCTTTACAGGCCATTGAAAAGGCCATTGGGGTTGTCGATAACCTCACCGATGATCAACTCGAAAACATCACCGAATTATATGCCTCAGCGCAAGAAGCGCTTTTGGGTTACGTCATGACTGCTCCTGAGGAGTATAAAAATGAGGACCTCGAAGGCTTACTGATTTATTATTTCTGCCTGGTTTTAGAGGCTTTCAAACAAGAAGGGATCGAACTTAGAGCGGTAACTGAAGCCGATATCGATGAATTAGAAGAACCTTATTTCGATATGCTTGATCAGTATTTTGAATCAGAAGACGAAGAAATCATTGAGTCTTTCTGTGATCAACCACAATTGGCTCAGTTTATGGCCATGGAGGTTTCCGAAGACGATGAGGATGGCTCCGCACTTTCAGAAGAGACTGCTACACAACTTTTTATCGTTTGTTTAGCCATGATTTCTCTTTTGAATAGAGCAATTGTTGCTTAATATCAAAGGAATTCTTTATTTTTGCATGGGGTAAGTCTTTTACGACCAGCTCCCTCTGAATCCTCCAGGACAGGAATGTAGCAAAGGTATGAGGTTGTAGCGGTGCGATAAGAGTAGCTTACCCCATCTTTTTTTGCTGCCCCCATGAAGATTTCAGCATCCATTTACTCTGACGCCTCTCGACCTTTAGAAGCCGTTATTGCTGATCTTGCAGCCCATCAAGTAGACCTTCTGCACATTGACTGCAATGACAACCTCGAGGTTTTCAAAGACATCCAACAGATCCGTCAGTTGTGTGACTTACCTCTAGATCTACACATTATCACGCCCGATCCTGAGAAGTTTTATCCTTATTTAATCGAAAATCCGGTTGAATATGTCACTTTTCAGGTAGAAGATCTTCAATGCAAACTTGAAATCCCGAAAAATATCAGTGGAAAAAAGGGTTTGGCTTTAATTACCCCTACTCCAATTGCGGCTTTTGACGACTACGCTCATTTTGATTTCATTTTAATAATGGCTACCATTCCGGGGCAATCTGGAGGTGTTTTTGACCGACAGAATTTTGATAAAATCAGAACTTTCAGAAAGCGCTACCCCAATAAATCTATACATGTAGATGGCGGCGTCAACCCTGAAGTCTCATTCATTTTAAGACAAATGGGTGTCAGTACTGCCGTTTCAGGATCCTATCTTTTTAAAGAGGCCAGTGTAGGCAATGCCCTCATGAACCTCACACAAAGAAGCATTGGCTCTAGTTTTAAAGTTGCCGACTTCATGATCCCGCTCACCGAAACACCTAAGTTCATTTTGGCTGAGTGCACCCTACAAAGTGCTTTACAAACCGTAGAAGATGGCCAAATGGGTGTGGCCATGGCCCTTGACGCCACAGGGAAAATGCTAGGGCTACTATCTAGTGCCGACATTCGAAAAGCGCTCTTGAAACAACTTTCAACTACTCAAAATAGTTCAGATCTTCATGCGCTACATGTACCTGCCATGATCAACCAGCAACCCATTTGCATTCAAGAAGACGCTACCGTTCTTGAATTATTGCAACTCATTAAAAACAGTCCTTTTGCCGTGCTCTATTTACCGGTCATCGATCATACAAACGCACTCAAAGGACTCGTTCAATTCTCAAACCTGATCAAATCAGAATTATGATTTTAGAAATCAAAACAAAATCGAGCCACTTGGCTGCTGAATTAGCGCGTCAAGCCCACGCTTTTCATATCGATTATTTGGGCAAAACATACCTCATCACAGGAAGTGGTCTGAAAGAAGTACCGGACTATTTAGAGTCGCACACTGAACAACACTGGGTATTTGGCAATGATATTCAGTTGGCTTCAAAAAAATTCCAAGCAGAAAAACGCGAAGTTTCTTTCGGTAAAGTAAGTATCGGCGGACAAACCAACAATACCATTTTAATTGGTGGGCCTTGCTCTGTAGAATCAGAAGAACAAATCAGAAGTTCAGCAGAATTACTGGTATCTATGGGGCTCACAACACTCAGAGGTGGTTGTTATAAACCAAGAACCAGCCCCTATTCTTTTCAAGGGCTTGGCCTCGAGGGCTTAGAATTATTAGCAAAAATGCGACAAGAATACGGCTTAAGCGTGATCACCGAAGCCCGCGACGCAACGCACATTGACGAAATTATTGAACACACTGACATCATTCAAGTTGGTGCTAAGGCGATGTATGACCAAGGGATATTGCGCGCTTGTTCTAAAATTAAGAAACCCGTTTTGATCAAAAGAGGTTTCGGTACCACCTTGCAAGAATTTGTACAGGCGGCCGAATTTGTGCTTTCTGGCGGTAATGAAAATGTAGTGCTTTGTGAACGCGGTATCCGCACCTTCGAAACAGGGACGCGTTTTACCCTTGACCTTTGTGGTGTCGCTTGGTTGCAAGAATATTGCAATTTACCCATCGTACTCGACCCTTCACACGCGATGGGTTACGCCTATGGCGTGAATCCGTTGGCCCGTGCTTGTGTAGCAATGGGCATTGATGGCTTACTCATTGAAGCGCATCCGAATCCGAAGGTGGCCAAATCTGACGCTTCTCAGCAACTTAACTATAACGAATTTCAGACCTTAAGAGATGACCTTCAAAAAGTTGCTCAAAGTGTTGGTTATCAAATTGTTTAAATATGTTACTTGAATTAAATATTAAAGGCTTGTGCCAGAAACACGGCATTAAGTTTGACGATTTTTTGGCGGACCTCGATGTAGACCACGTGCAAGAATTGTCGTTATACGACCTTGAAGCCATTTGTGAAGAATACGAACTTGACCTCCAGGCGCTCCTTTTCAAACCATTGTTTCAGCGCTCTGTTTTGGATGCCAAAATCAAAGACATCAAAATGCTGATCCTCGATGTCGATGGTGTGTTAACCGATGGCGGCATGTATGTCAGTGAAAAAGGAGATCAGATGAAGCGCTACCACACACAAGATGGCCTGGCATTGCTCAATTTAAGCAAAGCAGGTCAGCTGCAACTTGGTATCATTTCCTCTGGTTTCACTGAACACATGGTCCAGGACCGCGCCAAACTACTGGGCATCAATCATGTTTACGTTGGGCAAGAACCCAAGTTAGCCATTCTTGAAAAATGGTGCACAGCGCTTGGATTTAAGCTAAACGAAGTTGCCTTTATTGGCGACGACACCAATGATCTTAAAGTGATGGAAGCGGTTGGCTTGGCTGTTGCACCTGCTTCAGCTGTACCTTCTATTAAAAGCATTGCAGATATCATCTTGACACGCAAAGGCGGTGACGCTTGTGTCAGAGAATTTATTGATCATTATCTCTCGTAAACAAATCATGTCCATCATCAACATTGGCATTATTCGCGAAGGCAAAACACCTCCTGATTTCAGGGTGCCACTCAGCCCAGAACAATGCAAACAACTGCAAGACACTTACCCTCAGGTTAAAGTCACGGTACAAACCAGCCCTATTCGCTGTTTTTCAGATCAAACGTATCTAAATCAAGGCCTAGCTGTTCAAGAAGACCTGAGTCATTGCGATATCTTACTCGGCGTCAAGGAAGTCCCTAAAGAGCAATTGATCCCAAAAAAAACTTATTTATTTTTCTCGCATACCATTAAGAAGCAGCCGTATAACCGAGCACTTTTGCAAGAAATTTTAAATAAGCAAATTCGCTTAGTTGACTACGAAGTACTCAAAGACGCTCAAAACAAACGCATCATTGGCTTTGGACGTTATGCTGGAATTGTAGGCGCCTATAATGGCTTTTTAACATATGGGCTTCAAACTAAACGTTTTGAATTGAAGCCGGCACACCTTTGCCATGATCGTAAAGAGGTAGAAAGCGAGTTAAAAAAAGTAAAACTCCCTTCAAATTTCCGTTGTGTTTTGACCGGTTTTGGTAAAGTAGGCCACGGTGCACGCGAAATCATTTCTTTACTTCCCATCAAGGAAGTGAGTGCTGAGTCGTTTTTAAATGATACGCACGACCAACCTGTTTTTACACATTTAGATACCCATCAGTATTTTGCCCGAAAAGCAGATAGTGGGTTTGATAAAGCGGATTTTTACGCAAATCCTGAAAATTACAAAAGCAATTTTGAAGCCTTCGCGCAAGTTGCGGACATGTACATTCCTTGTCATTTTTGGTCTGCAAAATCGCCTTTGATTTTAACGCAAGACATGCTGCGTTCGGCGCAAAACCGCATCCAACTAGTTGCCGATATTTCTTGTGATATTGCAGGGCCCATTGCCTGCACCATTCGCCCAAGTAAAATAGGCAACTCCTACTACGGCTATGACCCACAAACGGGTCTTGAGGTGCCGTTTGACCAAACCGGAGCAATTGCCGTGATGGCCGTTGACAACTTACCTTGCGAATTACCAAAAGATGCTTCGATAGATTTCGGGAAACAGTTACTCAACAATGTTTTTCCGACCCTGCTCGGCGAAGATCCCGATCAAATTATTTATCGCGCTTCAGAAACAACAGCAGATGGTCAGTTAAACGAACCCTTTTTGTACTTGCAAGATTACCTTAATGAAAGTCATTAATGCCGAACTTTTTTGACCAACATATTCAAAATATCCAAGATTGGGAAATAGGCACTTATGAAAACTGTGAGTTTTCTGGGCTCGATTTCAAGCAAATACCCATCAAAGGCGCCAAATTTATTGAATGTCGCTTCTTGGATTGCGATTTATCAAACAGCAGCGTCTTGGGCTGCTCTTTTCAAGCTGTTGCTTTCGAAAAATGCAAATTGCAAGGCGTTCAATTTGAAGCAGCTAATCCGTTTGGCTATGAATGTGAGTTCAAAAGCTGTTTACTCAGACACGCTACTTTTTATCAGGTCAATTTACAACAAAGCTCCTTTCAAGACTGCGACCTCACAGAGGTTGACTTTACAGAAATCAAGGCCCAGGGGACCCTATTTGTAAATTGTGAACTTGTTGGCGCTATTTTTGAAAATGCCGATCTTCGCAAAGCAAATTTTGATCAATCGGTGAATTTATTACTTGATCCGGAGCAAAATCAAGTGAAAGGCCTGCAAATTAACAGCGCTTTACTTACAGGATTACTCACTAAATATCAGCTAACAATCAAAGGCTAAAGATATTTCTCTAATTTTGATCTATGTTGGAAAAAGGGAATAAACGCATCATAACAGGTTGGGTATTTTACGACTGGGCCAACTCTGTGTATCCATTAATCATTAGTTCGGCTATTTTTCCGATCTTGTTTGAAACGCAAACGAGTGTTAAAAACGACGCCGGAAAAACAATCTATGACACCGTCTCCTTCTTTGGCAGAGAATTTCACAACACCGAATTCTATGCTTACGTCATCTGCCTCTCTTACATCATCGTTGCTTTGATGTCACCGTTGCTTTCGGGCATTGCTGATGCAGGTGGCAAGCGCAAACTCTTCATGCAATTTTTCTGTTACTTAGGTGCAGCGGCAAGTGGCTTATTATATTTCTTTAATGCACCTCCTGATGGCACACCCGGGCAAACGCCTTTTATCATCAATTGGAGTATTTTACCCCTCTTTTTCGGCTCCATTGGTTTTTGGGCAAGTTTGGTTTACTACAACGCTTATTTACCAGATATTGCCGAACCCGCTGACCACGACAAAGTTTCAGCTCGCGGCTATTCAATGGGCTACCTTGGCAGCTCCACACTCCTGATCATCATTTTGGTATTGACCGTCTTTACCAAAGTTATTCCTATTAAATGGGCTTTTCCTCTTGTAAGTCTTTGGTGGATCAGTTTTGCAACCTTCTCGTTTTCAAGACTTCCCAAAACACTTGCCACTCGAAAAGAGCAAAAAAACCTGATTTCTCAAGGCTACAAAGAAGTGTTTCAGGTTTGGAAACAAATCCGCCTCAACAAAACCTTAAAAGGATATTTGGGTTCGTATTTCATGTTTAATATGGCCGTTCAGACCATCATGGTCATGGCGGTTGCATTTGCCAACAAAGAAGTCATTGGCATCAAACAACAAGACCTCATTATTTCAATTTTGATCATTCAGTTCATCGGAATAGCAGGCGCCTACCTGATGTCTTTTGTATCCAAGAAAATTGGCAATTTCAAGGCACTTGGCATATCCATTGCAATCTGGATTTTACTCTGTATCTACGTGTATCAATTTGTTTGGTATCCATGGCAATTTTATATTGCAGCAGCATGCGTTGGCTTAGTCATGGGAGGCATTCAGTCGCTTTCAAGATCGACCTATTCTAAATTATTACCAGAAACCAAAGACCTTACCTCCTACTTTAGCTTTTATGACCTCGCTGAAAAAATCGGCTTGGCCATTGGTACACTTACGTTTGGAATCATTGAAGGCATGATGGATATCAGAACTTCCATTCTTGCCCTTGTCGTATTCTTTGTACTTGGGCTTATTTTACTGATCCGAATTCCGAAACAAAATACAACGCATGAGACAAGCAATTGAGGCTGCATGGGAAAACCGTGCTTTATTACAAGAACCCGCAACTATTTCTGCTATTGAAAAAGTTATTGAAGAACTTGACCGCGGACATCTCCGTGTTGCCGAGCCTTTAGAAGACGGCACCTGGCAAGTGAATGAATGGGTCAAAAAAGCAGTTGTGATGTATTTTCCGATTCGTCAGATGGAAACCATCGAGGTCGGGCCTTTTGAATTTCACGATAAAATGGCACTCAAACGCAATTATAAAGAACTCGGCGTGCGCGTGGTGCCACATGCAGTTGCTCGTTACGGCGCTTTTATTGCACCCGGTGTGATCATGATGCCTTCTTATGTCAATATTGGCGCTTATGTGGATAGCAACACCATGGTGGACACCTGGGCTACCGTAGGAAGCTGCGCACAGATTGGCAAAGACGTCCACCTCAGCGGTGGCGTAGGAATTGGCGGCGTTCTTGAACCGTTACAAGCTGCCCCTGTCATTATTGAAGATGGCGCTTTTATTGGTTCACGATGTATTGTCGTTGAAGGCGTACGCGTTGGAAAAGAAGCGGTATTAGGCGCCAATGTCGTGCTTACCAAATCTACCAAAATCATTGATGTGAGCGGCCCAGCACCTGTCGAACACCAAGGTTATGTACCAGAAAGATCTGTGGTTATACCTGGGTCTTATACAAAATCCTTTGCCGCCGGAGACTACCAAGTTCCTTGCGCGCTCATCATTGGCAAGCGCAAAGCATCAACAGACCTCAAAACGTCGCTGAATGATGCGTTGCGTGAACACAACGTCGCTGTTTAATATTTACCTGAATCACTCTCGCAAATGCAACTTTGGAATACACTAGATCGAGCCTCATTAGAAAAGCAACTTCAAGCTATCGGTCATCAGTATATCACCATTTCCTTTTACCAATACGCTCATATTACTGATCCACAAGCTTTTCGAAATCAACTTTATTTGGATTGGTCAAAACTAGATATCGTTGGCCGAACCTATGTGGCTAAGGAAGGCATCAACGCTCAAATTGCTGTTCCTAAAGAAAAGTTAGGGCAGTTCAGAGAAGAGCTGTATCAAATCGACTTCTTAAACGGAATCCGACTCAATTTTGCAGTAGACGATGCTGAGGCTGATTTTCCGTTTTTAAAATTAAAGATAAAGGTCCGTAGTAAAATTTTGGCCGATGGCCTGAGCGACGAAACCTTCGATGTCACCAACAAAGGGGTGCATTTAGACGCTGCCGCATTCAATCAACTTACCGATGACCCAAATACCCTTTTAATCGACTTTCGCAATCATTACGAATGGGAGGTTGGGCATTTCAAAGGTGCCGTACTTCCGGATGTCGATACTTTCCGAGAGTCTTTGCCCTTCATTGAAGAAACGGTTTTAAAAGGAAATGAAGATAAAAACATCGTGATGTACTGCACCGGTGGTGTTCGTTGTGAAAAAGCATCAGCTTGGTTCAAGCACCGCGGATTTAAAAATGTACACCAACTAGAAGGTGGCATTATTAAATACGCAAATGATTGCAAGGAAAAAGGGCTAGAAAACAAATTTATTGGTAAAAACTTCGTATTTGACGAACGTCGTGGCGAGCGCATTACACCTGACGTCATTGCTGTTTGCCATCAATGTGGCCAACCCGCAGACACCCACACCAACTGTGTTAATGACGCGTGTCATCTTTTGTTTATTCAATGTGAACAATGTAAAACAGCGATGGAAAATTGCTGTAGCCAAGCTTGCAAAGACACCATTCACCTACCATTAGAAGTTCAAAAAGAACTGCGCAAAGGCGTAGACAAAAGCAATCTGATTTTCAAAAAAGGCAGATCCGCTGCACTTCCTTTTCAGGGTCATAAAGAAAAACCACAAGCATTAGTAGACCAAGTACTTAAAAATAGAGAATCATGACACTATTTATCCACTGGGCAGTAGAATCCCAGCTTATTGAAGGCTGGCGAACGCCAAATCTCTATGGCTTACTTTTCATTTCAGGTCTCGTCATGGGGTATTTTGTAATCCGCAAAATGTTTAAATCCGAACAAGTAGACGACAAAATACTGGACACGCTTGTTAGCTACATGGTAGTGGCAACCGTACTTGGCGCTCGCCTTGGCCATGTTTTATTTTACGGTCCCTATTGGGACCAGGTTGTGAATGGCCGCTTAGAACGCGGTTATTTTTCACATCCAGGCGACATCCTTAAAGTATGGGAGGGCGGTCTGGCCAGTCACGGCGCAGCTATCGCCATTCTTATTGCATTATTTATTTTCTCTAGAAAAGTTTCCAAGCGCCCTTACATTTGGATCCTCGACCGCATCGCTGCACCAATTGCCATAGCAGGTACGTTCATCCGTCTCGGAAATTTGGTCAATCATGAAATGGTAGGTTACGTAACCGATGTACCTTGGGCCTTTCAGTTTCAGTACTACTTCAATGAAGAGATCGGGTTTTACGACCCCTCACCACGCCATCCTGCACAGCTTTATGAGGCCATTTGCTATTTCATCTCATTTTGGCTGCTCCTCTACTTATATTGGAAACTTAAAAAATGGCAACAGCCTGGTTTTGTTTTCGGTAGTTTTTTAATCCTGATTTTTGGCTCGCGCATCATTTGTGAGTACTTCAAACTAGGGCAAACCGCCAGAGACTACACGCTTCCGCTCAATACCGGGCAAATGCTCAGTATTCCGCTAGTTATTGCAGGAATTTACTTGATAGTAAAGGCTACCAAAAAATCTACACATGCCGTTTAAAATCATTGCTTCCTTTTCGCTTGCCCTCTTTTTGGTATTTGCTTGCCAGACCGAAGCGAAATCGAAAAAAGAAGTTCGAAAAGTAAAGGGAAAAGAGCAAACAGAAACCGAGGTTCAAGCCCAAGCACTGAACCCAACAGACACAGCTTTTATCCTTACCGGCGCTGACAGCGTGCTCATTTCAAAAAAGAAAGTTGTTGAAACTTGGGATAAAGCATGGTCAAAAATTACATATCAAATTTACGATGAAACGGCTGAGCTAGAAAATTGGCAATTAGCCATTAATCATTTGATTCGCAACAGCCTTTATAGATCAGAAGAACAAGCGCCATACACCGCTCCATTAAATAAAAACCTCTTTCATCAAGCCTTGCTCGCCTTCAAAAAAGAATCCAGACGCTATGATGAAGACGATATGAGTATGGTTTGGGGTCTCGAAGAAACTTATCAAATTGCTGCAGAAAGACCAGGGTTCGCTACCTTAAAATCAGAGTCAAGTACCTATCAAGGTGGCGCACACGGCTCATACGGTATTGGTTTTGATCATTTTGATAAAAAAACGGCTAAAGAAATTCATTTGAAAGATTTTTTCAATCTAGACAAAAAATTCCTACAAATTGCAGAAGCTGCATTTAGAAAGGCTGTTGGAATTTCCGCAAAAGTGCCATTTAATCAAACTGATTTTTGGTTTGAAAGAGGTTTTTTTATCCCTGATAACTTTGAGTTTTCCAATAAAAAGGTCACTTTCTATTACAATCAATATGAAGTTGCTCCTTATTCCTACGGAACCCTTTCTTTTAGCCTTTCATTGAAGCAATTTCAACCCTATTTAAAACGTGAAATTTAAAAAAAGCTACACTTAGTGTAAATTTGACATTTTGAACATTGTTTGTGAATCATTTGTATATTTGTGACCGATAAAAACAAGAAAATATGTGCGCTAAAGCCGTAAAAAGTTCTACTAAACCTAAGTTTTCAAAAGAAACATACGTTAAATGGTACAAGGACATGCTTTTGATCCGAAAATTTGAAGAAAAAACGGGTCAACTTTATATCCAACAAAAATTTGGTGGTTTTTGTCACCTCTACATTGGCCAAGAGGCTATTGTTGTAGGTACGGCAAGTGCTTGTCAGAAAGACGACAAACACATGACCGCCTACCGTGACCACGCGCATCCGATTGCTTTAGGCACAGATCCACGCGTATTAATGGCCGAGCTTTATGGCCGCACCACAGGTTGCTCAAAAGGTAAAGGTGGTTCGATGCACTTCTTTGACAAAAGCGTGAATTTCATGGGTGGCCACGGAATCGTGGGTGCACAAATCGGAATGGGTGCTGGCGTTGCATTTGCAGAAATGTACAAAGGCACTAAAAATGTGGCTTTTGTTTCTATGGGTGATGGCGCAGTGCGTCAAGGCATGCTCCATGAAACCTTTAACATGGCCATGAACTGGAAAATTCCAGTCATTTTCATCATCGAAAACAACAATTACGCCATGGGTACCTCAGTGGAGCGCACCACCAACGTAACTGATCTTTCTCAAATTGGTTTGTCTTATGGCATGCCTTCAAAAATTGTCAATGGAATGCGTCCAGAGTCTGTGCACGAAGCCATTGAAGAAGCAGCTGACCGCGCACGCCGTGGTGAAGGCCCAACCTTACTCGACATCAGAACGTACCGCTACAAAGGGCACTCGATGTCTGACCCACAAAAATACCGCACCAAAGATGAAGTAGCTGAATGGATGGAACAAGATCCAATCGAGCACTGCTTGCGCATAATTCAAGAAAATAAATGGCTCTCTGCCAAAGAACTTGAAGCAATCGATCTTTGGGTGAAAACTGAAGTAGATGAGTCTGTGACTTTCGCAGAGAACTCTCCTTATCCTGAAGCACACGAACTTTATGAGGACGTGTATGTTCAATCTGATTATCCTTACATCAAAGAATACTAAAAATAAAGAAACATGGCTGAAGTAGTATACATGCCGAAGTTGAGCGACACCATGACAGAAGGTGTTGTTGCTGCCTGGACAAAAAAAGTTGGTGACACCGTTAAAGCGGGTGAAGTTCTTGCTGAAATTGAAACAGACAAGGCAACCATGGAATTTGAATCATTCTTTGATGGTGTTTTACTGCACATCGGTGTAGAAACCGGAAAAGCTGCACCCGTAAATAGCGTTTTGGCTATTATTGGTCAGGCTGGTGAAGACATCAGTACCGCACTTGCTAATGCAGCTGCCGGAGCTCCGGGTGCGACAACAAGCACACCAGAACCAACTCCTGCACCAGCTCCAGAAGTAGCTAGCGCTCCAGCTCCTGTTGCCGCCCCTGTAACTGCACCAACGCCAGCACCAGTTGCTGCACCAGTTGTGGCTGCAAATAATTCCTCTGATCGCGTATTCGCATCTCCTTTAGCTAAAAAATTAGCTTCAGAGCGTGGAATTGATATTCAGGCCGTTGCCGGTACTGGTGAAAATGGCCGTATTGTAAAACGCGACGTCGATCATTATGTTCCTTACACACCAGCTAGCAAGCCTGCTGCTGCAGCAAGTAACACAGGTCAAGTTTCATATTACGACGAACCAATTTCACAAATGCGCAAAACGATTGCGCGTCGTTTGGCTGAAAGTAAATTTACAGCACCACACTTCTACCTCACCCTTGACATCGATATGTCAAATGCCATTGCTACCAGAAAATCTTTGAATAGCCTCAATGGCGTGAAGGTTTCTTTCAATGACATGGTGATCAAGGCGGTAGCTATGGCCTTGCGTCAACACCCAACTGTAAACAGCGCTTGGATGGGCGATTTCATTCGTCGCAATGAGCACGTCAATATTGGTGTTGCTGTTGCTGTAGATGAAGGTTTATTAGTACCTGTTGTGCGTTTTGCAGACAATAAAGGCCTCACTCAAATTTCAGCTGAAGTCCGCGAATTTGCTCAAAAAGCCAAAGACAAAAAATTACAACCTTCAGATTGGGAAGGCAATACTTTCACAATTTCTAATCTAGGCATGTTTGGTATTGAATCTTTCACAGCAATCGTGAATCCGCCAGACTCTTGTATTTTGGCAATTGGAGGCATCAAAGAAGTTCCGGTCGTTAAAAATGGCCAAGTTGTTCCGGGTTCTGTTATGAAAGTAACACTATCTTGTGACCACCGCGTTGTTGATGGCGCTTCAGGAGCATCCTTCCTACAAACATTTAAGACTTACATGGAGCAGCCTGCTGCCATGTTACTCTAAGCGAATATTTACCTGACTAACGACGTACCTGCTATAGATCTTTATGTATAGCGTGTACGTCGTTGTGGTTTTCTTCAATTTGATCTTTAATCATTTGTATAGATTTAGTCAAAATAATGAGTTCGGGTGAACTATTTTGACGCAACCAAAACCAACTTTCTTTCTCGTGCTCCACAGCCATCGCAATATGGTATAACACCATGTAATCGTATTGCTTGAGCCATTTCTGTGCTTTTTCATCGCCCTCTGCCGCTGCAATCATGGCTAAAAGGTGTGGGTAACCATTTTTAATGAGCCACTGACGTGCCGGATCTTGCAAACGAATGGCATGTGCAGCCATAAAAAGCTCAGGGTAGCCGTTTTCTTGTAGCCAAGTCTGTAATTCTTTATTGCCTTCAACTGCTTTAGCGAAGGCTAAGATGACCAAGGATGGATAGGATAATTGTGCTAGACTCATGTTTCGCTCTTCAATTGAATTAAGCAAAAAACCAAAGGGCAACCGCTATTGCAGTAAGCACACAAATGAGATCTACAAGTAGCATTACACCTAAGGTATAGCGCGTATTTCGGACGTTAATGGCGCCAAAATAGACGGCAATTACATAAAAAGTTGTTTCGGCTGAGCATTGAAATATCGCAGACAAGCGCCCAGCTAAACTATCGGGGCCAAACTGATTCATGGCATCGAGCATAAAACCTCTGGATCCAGAACTGCTAAATGGCCTTAATAGTGCAACTGGCAAAGAATCTGTAATTTCCTTTCCGACACCCGCATATTGAAACAAATTAGAAATCCCGGCGGCGATGAGCTCAAACAAGCCCGAATTTCGAAACACAGAAATAGCAACGAGCATACCCAACACATAAGGGAATATTTTGACACCGGTGTCTAGCCCCCCTCTTGCCCCTTCCACAAATGCATCAAAAACCGTGGTGTCCTTTGCCTTGAATTGAGCTTCGTTCTTAAATGCAAAAATAAGGGTCAAGACAATAATGCCAAACAACAAAATGCCTGAGAAGTTATTGGTAAAATAATTCTTCTCAACGAGGTCCAAGGAACCCACATAAAAGAGCAAACCTAAAATAGCACCGACAACACCCATCAAAACGCCCAACAACAACCCACTCTTGAAAGAAATGCGTTGACGCAAGCCCACGATAAAGAAAGCAGCGAGGGTTCCTACAAAGGAAGTAATGATGCAAGGTAACATGACATCGGCAGGATTGGCTGCATTGGCAGCAGCACGGTAACCAATAATTGAGGTTGGTATTAAGGTAAGACCAGCTGCGTGTAGGCTCAGGAACATGATTTGTGCATCTGAGGCTTTTTCTTTCTCGGGATTGAGTTCTTGTAAGCTTTCCATTGCCTTTAAACCGAAGGGCGTAGCTGCTGAATCCAGGCCCAAGAAATTCGCTGAGAAATTCATGGTCATGTAGGTAATGGACGGATGCCCTGCCGGGACGCTTGGAAATACTTTTTGAAAGAAAGGACTGAGTCTTTTGGCTAATTTTTCTGTAGCACCTGAATCTATTAGGAGCTGCATGATGCCAGCAAAAAAGGCTAAGTAGGCCATGAGTGGCAAAATCAGATCAAACAAACTCGCTTTTGCAGTCACGAGTAAGCCGTCTGATTTTTGAACACCGGAATAAATCAGTACGGTTTTCTCCTTTAAAACATAGCTCGTATCTTGATCATTAGGGTTTACATCTTTGATATAGGTATTGTTATCAGCCCTTGCCATGCTTTCAACAACATGTTGAGGGAGCTTCCATTTATAGGTTTCACCGATGAGGATTTGATCGTCTTTTTTACCATTCAGAACGTAATCTATGCTGTAGAACTGACCGGAAAAAACCGAAAACAAAACAAATAAAATAGAGCTGATGAAAATAACCAGCCAAAAACGACTTAATACCATATAACGAAATTGCACAATTTCTAGCAAAGCCCGACAACACCCAACAAAAAGTATTAACATGTGTTATTGAATTGAGCACTTAAGTCGTGCTTTCTTTGCATAAAAAATCAAGCATGAAAACGGTTTTCCATTCAGCAGCATCTAGAGGTCACGCCAATCATGGCTGGCTCGATGCCAAACACTCATTTAGTTTTGCCTCTTGGTACAACCCAGAACGCATCCATTTTGGCATGCTGCGGGTTTTAAACGACGACATTGTAGCGCCGGGCATGGGCTTCGGAAAACATCCCCACGACAACATGGAAATCATCACTATTCCGCTAAGTGGCGCTATCAAACACCAAGATAGCATGGGTTTTAGCGAGATCATTCAAGCTGGTGAGGTGCAAGTGATGTCGGCCGGAACCGGTATTTACCACAGCGAGTTCAACCCAAACCACGATCAAGCACTCAACTTATTTCAAATTTGGATTTTCCCCGATAAAAAGCAGGTCGAGCCCCGTTATGCACAAAGACCATTTGAACTCGGGCAAAATGAATTTACTTTACTCGTTGGGCCAGAAAAAACTGGCTTGAGCACCTGGATACACCAAGATGCTTATCTATCCATGGGGAATTTTGACACCGATTTTAGCTACCATCTAAAACAAGAAGGCAATGGCATCTATCTGATGGTTGTTGAAGGTGAAATTGAAATTGAAAACCAAGTACTTCAGGCTAAGGATGCAATGGGGATTTCTCAAACTGAAATCATCCATATTCAGAGCAAGCAACCCAGTAAAATTCTGGTCATCGAAGTTCCAATGAATTAAGATTAAGAAAAATAGTACGCGAAAGAAAAAATATGAAAGATAAAATTGAACAAGCACTCAATTGGCGCTATGCCACTAAAAAATACGACCCTCATTTTCAACTCGATGCGGAAACGCATGCATTACTTGAAAAAAGTTTGCAATTAACGCCGAGTAGTTATGGCTTACAACCGTTGCATTTTTTCTGGATTGAAGACCCTGTTCTTCGAGAAAAAGTCAAAGAAATCGCTTGGAATCAACAACAAATCGTAGATGCCGCAGCTGTTCTTGTTATTTGCGCCAAAAATGAGCTAGATACTGCTTTTCTCGATGCCCATGCCGATCGCATGCGCGACGAAAGAGGAATGGAAGAAGCGCAAATTCAAGGCTTTAGAAGCCATTTACATACTGCTATTGGGAACAAGCCACAAGGAGATGTCAAAGTATGGAATAACAAACAAGCTTATATTGCACTTGGGCAATTGATGCACACCTGCGCCTTACTCGAAATTGATGCAACACCCATGGAAGGGTTTGTACCAACAGCACTTGACGAACTACTTCAGCTCGAGCAACAAGGCCTACACAGCGCACTTATTTGTACGATTGGTAAACGCGCCGACGATGACAAATATCAACATTTGAAGAAGGTCAGAAGGCCTATAAATTCACTTTTTACGAAGCTTTAACTGCGCAAAAATGCTTATATTTGAGGATGCGCTTCGGTTTTTTATTTTGCTGCACCTTACTACTTTCAATCGCTAACCTCAGCTGGGCTGCGCCCAAAATGAGCAACAGTGATCGTCAAGAAATAGAACAGATTCAAAGCGTTCTATTGAGATCAAAAGGTGCCGTAAACCCCGAGCTAGCAAAAAAATACCCTATCTACAACATAGATGGAAGATGGTATCTTTCAATGCTCGCCAAAAGCAATGCACAATTTTCTGCAGAAGAATTGGTTTGGCAACGCATTCTCTTCACTGAACCTTTACAACAATTTTTGAGTGTAAAGATTCCCTTGCAAAAACTCTCCTGTATCCAAGAGCTCAAAGGGCTAGAATACCTTGAAATTGCTGGTAAAATCAATCCAAACCTAGACAAGGCTATCAAAGACCTCCGTGCCGATTCCGTACACCACGGCTATGGCTTGCCGCAAGGCTACACCGGAAAAAATGTGCTCATTGGCGTAACCGATTGGGGTTTTGATTACACCCACCCTGTCTTTTACGATACCCTGCTTCAAACCAACCGCATTTTTGCCGCCTGGGATCAATTCAAAACCAACGGGCCAGCCCCGAACGGCTTCAGTTACGGAACCGAATATGCGACACCAAGCAGCTTACTTGCTGCGGGCTCAGACACCTCCAATATTTATAGCTATGGTACACACGGCACGCACGTCGCCGGAATTGCAGGTGGCGCAGGTGCAAATACTGCCTACCGAGGCGTTGCCTATGATGCACAATTTCTTTTTGTGACTTTTCTTGTGGATGAAGGCGCAGTGCTAGATGCTTGGCAATGGATGTACCAAAAAGCGCTTGCAGCCGATAAACGCTTAGTCATCAACATGAGCTGGGGCCTCTATCATTTCGGGACTCTAGATGGGACCTCTTTACTGAGCCAAGCCATTGATGCCTTTAGTAATTTAGGCGTTGTTTTTGTCAATTCAGGAGGTAACAACGGCGCTGTTAATTTTCACCTTAAAAAAACCTTTAACAACGACCTGCTCAAATCGAGAATTGAATTCTATGACTACAGCGCCAACCCAAATATGTGGGGCCAAAGCATACACGCCTGGGGCGAGGCGGGGCAAGCATTTGAAAATGGTTTAATCATTACCAACAGTTCTAATGTCCTTTTGGCTGAAACTCCTTTTTACAGTACCGCAACCACAAGCAGTTATATCGACACTTTTCTAGTTGTCAATCAAGATACCATTTGGTACAATATTTCTGCCGACGCAGCGCATCCATTAAATGGCAAGCCACAAATGCGTTTACGCGTTAAAAACACAAACACTGCTTTGCGCGTTCAGCTGAAATCTCAGGCAAACGCAGGTACTGTACATTATTGGAATGTCACTGAACTCACCAACGATGTGGGTAACTGGGGAATGGATTTCTTAGCAGCCGGCGCGGGAACTACCGCCGGAGACAACCAAAACGGCATCTCAGAACCCTCTTGTGCTGATCAAGTCATTAGTGTGGCTGCCTACGCCACCCAATATGCCACCAATTCTGGTTCATTAGTCGGTGGTGCGCTCGCTAATTTCTCGAGTCGCGGCCCACGCTACGATGGCGCCATGAAACCTGATATCGCTGCACCTGGTGTGGCTATTGCTTCAGCAGTTTCTTCTTTCACAGATGCCAATTACACTTCTGTAGGCAACACTTCCTTTAATAATACCACTTACCATTTTGCCAAGTTTTCTGGCACATCAATGGCCTCACCTATGGTTGCAGGTGTGGTTGCCCTCATGTTAGAAGCCAATCCGTATTTATCTGCTAGCCAGATCAAAGAAATCATCATGAATACGGCACGCCAAGACAACTACACTGGCGTCATACCTGCTGGAGGAAGTCCATTGTGGGGAGCCGGAAAAGTAAATGCCTATGCCGCCGTTAAACTCGCGCTGCAAACACTCGGAACCCAAAATGCGTTGGTGTCCACAGACTGGAATGTATATCCAAACCCCGTACAAAACTACTTGCACTTTACTATCGTTGAATTGCCAGAATTTGCTGAAATCATTTCCCTGGACGGCAAACGATTTTTGTGTCCGATACTCAACGGGAAAGTAGCTGTGCAAGATTTACCACTTGGCTCCTACTATATCAGATTGCACATCAACGGCAAAATTCAACAAGCACCCTTCGTGAAAATTTAAAATGGAGATTCGAAAGGCCCAACGCCATGAGTTGAATATTCTAGAAAAATTAGCGCGCGCCATTTGGCCAAGTACTTATTCGGATATCATTTCAGCAGCGCAAATTGAATTCATGTTGACATGGATGTATTCCGAACAAACACTCCTGACTCAATTTGACCAGGGTCATGAATTTTATATTCTTTCAGCACAAAACACAGACCTCGGTTTCCTTGCCTTAGAATGGATTTCCTCAGCTACAGACAACAAGCAGCACATCCTCAAGATCAATAAGCTCTATATTTTAAGCCAACAACAAAACAAGGGTTTCGGTAAAGCCCTTATTCAAAAAGCAATACAAAGAGCTTCGGAAACCAATGTCTCTGAAATCATTTTACAAGTCAATAAAGCCAATAAGGCCAAAGATTTTTATACACATCTTGGCTTTCAAATCAAAGAGGAAGCCATCTTTGATATTGGCAATGGCTTTGTCATGGATGACTACATCATGCATTACAAGCTCTGAGCTTTTTTGTATCTTCGCCACACGCTAAAAAACACCCCTATGCTTAAGATTGACATGCACAGCCACATTTTACCAAAAGAAATGCCCAATTGGACGCAGAAATTTGGTTACGGCAAGTTCATCCACCTAGAACACCAGCAGGATGGCAGTGCAGACATGATGCAGGGAGGGCAATTTTTTAGACGCATCCAAGAAAATTGTTGGGACGCCGAGCTCCGCATCAATGAGTATCAAGATTTCCAGACCCAAGTTCAGGTCGTTTGCACGATCCCCGTCATGTTTTCCTATTGGGCTAAAACCGCAGATGCACTGGAGCTATCTCGTTTTTTAAATGACCATTTAGCCGAACTAGTTACGCGTTATCCGAAGCAATACATCGGCCTTGCTACCATTCCGATGCAAGATCCTGAAGCCGCAATCCAAGAACTGGAGCGTGCAAAAAGTATTGGGCTGGTTGGCATCCAAATTGGCTCAAATATCAATGACGAAAACCTTTCTGAAGAAAAATTTTTCCCGATTTTTGAAGCCTGTGCCAAATTAGGCATGGCCGTCATGATCCATCCGTGGCAAATGATGGGCTTTGATAGCATGAAAAAATATTGGCTTCCCTGGTTGGTTGGTATGCCTGCCGAGACCTCAAGAGCAGCCTGCTCCTTGATTTTTGGAGGAGTTTTGGAAAGATTACCCGATTTAAGAGTCTGTTTTTCTCATGCTGGCGGTTCATTCTTGCCAACTTTGGGCCGCATCGAACACGGCTTTAATTGCAGGCCCGACTTAGTAGCCATCGACAACCCACACAACCCCCGCACCTACCTCGGAAAATTCTGGGTTGACAGCATTACCCATGACATCGATGCGTTGGAGTACATCCTCAAAATGCAAGGCTCAAAACGCGTTTGTCTAGGAAGTGATTACCCCTTCCCGCTCGGCGATCTTGAAATCGGTAAATTCATTGAAGAAAGTGCCCTGAGCCCTCAAATAAAAGAAGACATCTTTAGCAATGCCACATTAGAGTGGTTGAATCTGGATAAAGAATTGTTTACTCGCTAATCTATGGCGTATTTCAAGCGTATTGTTACGCTTGCTGTTTTGCGTCTGGAGCTGGTATTGAAGCTTCCACCCCACTCATATTCTTCGGAAGAATTTTCAGCCGTAATCTGAAAAATACCCATATCGGCGTACATCAATTTACCCAAAGAACCTCCGCCGTTTTCTGCAATTTTTTCAGCGCGTTCATGTGCATCTTTGGTAGCCGCCTCTATCATTTTAAGTTTCAACGAAGCTAATTTGGTATAATAATATTGCGGCGCAGCTGATTTGAGCTCAATACCTGCATCAATGAGTTCAGAAACCTGACGTGAAGTGTTTTCAACCAGATCTACTTTCTTTGAACTGATTTTCAGATTTTGCTCAAGCGAATAGCCCTCAAATGTGGTTTCTTTTATGTTCCCTTCGTCATCATAAACGTTTGACCATATTTTTTCAATACCGGCAGCTTCAAACACCATTTCATCTTCAGTAATCCCTTTCGATTTCAAGTAAGCTTTAACCCTACGCAAATCTGAGTTCAGTTGCGCATAGGCATCTTTTAATTCATAGCTATTTCGAGAAAAAGAGGCATTCCAAACTATTAAGTCTGAATCAAAAGATTGCTCCCCTAAACCTGTCACGGCAACGGTATCATCTGGCTTTCCTTTTGACATATAAGACTTTCCTAGAATAGACCCTGTAAAGATGACAGCTACCGCAATGAGAATAGTCGAGAAATGTTGTTTGAAAAAATTCATAGATTTTAAGTTTTATAGCAAACCAAGGTACTACAATTTTGTTACACCTTCATGGAAACAAAAAATATAGTCGTCATTGGCGCTTCAAAAGGTATTGGTTTAAGCCTCACCACCATGTTACTCGAACAAGGGCATCAGGTGTACGCCACTTATTCAAATACAAGCACAGCTTTAAATCATCCGAATTTACATTGGCAAAACTTTGATGTGCGTTCGTCAGAAACCCTAAACTTACCTGAAGTGGTGCACGGCTTGGTTTACTGCCCTGGCAATATCGCACTCAAGCCTTTTAATCGCTTTTCAAGCACAGATTTCTCCTCGGATTATGAATTGCAAGTTCTTGGCGCAGTTAACTGTTTGCAACAAGCACTTGGCGCACTCAAGAAGTCTGGAAATGCTGCGGTTATTTTGTTTTCAACAGTTGCTGTTCAGCAAGGACTCCCCTTCCATTCATTAGTTTCTGCTTCAAAAGGTGCACTTGAAGGGCTTACCAGAGCATTGGCGGCTGAATTAGCGCCAAATATCCGCGTGAATGCCATTGCGCCTTCTTTAACCAACACGCCACTTGCAGAAAACTTACTCAATTCAGATGCTAAAAAAGAAGCCAATGCAGCGCGTCATCCACTCAAACGCGTAGGTGAACCACAAGATATCGCAGCAATGGCAGCCTTTTTATTAAGCGAACAGGCCACCTGGATCAGTGGGCAAATCATGCATGTTGATGGGGGTATTTCTGCGTTGCGCATATGATTGCTACCCTGACTCTTGAAGAAATTTTTGCAAAAATTGACCGTTTCGACCCAATCAGCTACGGCAAAACGCGCAACTACCAAGATGGCGGAGTCAGTTATTTGTCGCCGTATTTGGCGCGTGGTGTGATAAGTCTTAGCCAAGTTATTGAGCGTTTATTGCAACGAGGCTTCAAGTTGTATCAAATGGAATCCTTTCTGATGGAACTGTGTTGGCGCGAACATTTTCAACGCTTATGGCAAGAACACAAGCCTACTGAAAATCTCCGCAACCCACAATTCAAGGTCCAGCATAACGAGGGCTTTCCGAAAGAGGTTTTGGAAGCAAGAACAGGAATCGAAGCCCTAGATTTAGGCATTGAACAACTTTATCAAACGGGGTATTTGCACAATCATTTACGGATGTATTTGGCGAGCCTCATTTGTAATCATTACCAGATTGCGTGGCAAACAGCTGCAACCTGGATGCATTATCATTTAAAAGATGCCGATTTAGCCAGTAATCATTTGAGCTGGCAATGGGTGTGTGGCGCCAATTCAAACAAAGTGTATTACGCCAATCAAGAAAACATCAATAAATACACGCATTCTACCCAACGTCATACAGCACTTGATGTCAGCTATGAACAATTGCCAAACGTGGAGCTCGAAGCGGAACTTGTTGACCTCAATATGCGCTTTTTAGGTGTTTCAGAAAATTCCCTGGCATTAAATAAGGAGCAAAATGCTTGCATCTATACGCCTTATAACCTTGACCCACTTTGGCACCCGGAAGAAAACTACCAACGCATTTTATTTTGGGATCTTGAATTTTGGGACCAACATCCCGTTTCAATGGCTGTTTTTAACTGGATCAATGACCTAGGAAAGGCCAATTTAAAAAATTTGCAAATTTTTGTAGGTCGTATTGAAGAACTCAGCAACATGCTTGATGTAAAAAAAGCTTGCTGCAAGGAACACCCAAGTACCACCACCTACCCCTTTCAATTAGAGCAAAGAACTTGGTTACTCCCTGAGCCCGGCCAAATACCTGTTTCTTTTTTCCCGTATTGGAAAAAAGTACAACGCCAACTTCAAAAGAACTATCAATAAAACCATGGCAGCACCTCTAGGTATTGTTTGGTTCAAACGAGATTTGCGTCTTAACGATCATGCCGCTTTAGAGGCTGCTGAAAATAGCGGCTTGGCGCTGAGCTATATTTGGATTATCGAGCCTGAAGAATGGGCTGCGCCTGAAAATGCACTGCGTCATTGGCAATTTCAGTGGGCTTCTATCCAGCAACTCAACGAATTATTAGCGCCCTTCGGACGCCAGATCCAGGTGCTTTATGGCGCTGCAACTGCAATTTTTGAAACACTCAGCACACAATTCAACCTGCAAGCAATTTGGAGTTACCAAGAGAGCGGGCCTCCACGCACCTTTGAAAGAGATCTTCAAATCAAGACCTACTTGCGCTCAAGAGCCATTCCTTGGACTGAATTTCAAAGAGATGGTATTATTAGAGGCCTCAAAAATCGCAAGCACTGGGATAAAGCATGGTTTACTTATGTCAATAGCCCCGTGATACAAAATCAGTTCAGTAAGCACCGATCGTATATTGAGCTCGGGCCCATTTTTAAACTTCCTGAAGCCATTCAAGAGCAAATTCAAAGCTATCCGTCGACCTTTCAGAAAGCGGGACCAGTCTATGCTGAAAAATACTTAAATCATTTTCTACAACAAGGCGTCAAGTACTACCAACAAGGCATCTCGAAACCAGCCATGAGTAGAAAATCGTGTAGTAGACTTTCTCCTTTTTTGGCTTGGGGCAATTTATCGATTCGACAAGTTGTTCGGGCCTCAGCTGCTCACATGAAAAAAGGCCCATATAAAAAAAACTTCGATGCCTTTTTAACGCGCTTACATTGGCATTGTCATTTCATACAAAAATTTGAAACCGATTGCAGTTATGCGACGCACTGCATCAATAAAGCCTATGAGGAACTGCAATATCCGAGCAACAAAGAACTGATCATGGCTTGGAAAGAAGGCAAAACCGGTTTTCCGTTGGTAGATGCCAACATGCGCTGTTTAAAAGAAACGGGGTGGATAAACTTCAGGATGCGGGCGCTATTAGTTTCTTTCTTTTGCCATCATTTACTCCAAAACTGGAAAGATGGCGTTTCTCATTTAGCGAATTTATTCTTAGACTTTGAGCCCGGAATTCACTACCCACAATTCCAGATGCAAGCGGGCACTACTGGTGTCAATACCATCCGAGTTTACAACCCCATTCACAATAGCTACAAACACGACCCTGATGCCATTTTCATCAAAACATGGCTTCCGGAATTAGCACATTTGCCACTGCCCTTTATCCATGAACCTTGGAAAATAGATGCAGCAACGGCGCAGGCTTGCCATTTTGAATTAGGTAGCAACTATCCTTCACCCATCATTGACCCAAATAAATCTTTGCGCGAAGAACGCAAGTTTTTATGGGACTTGAAAAAAAGCAAGAAGGCCAAAGAGGAAGGGCAACTGATTTTACAAAAACTAGTAAGACCCAGTGCTGCGCGCGAAAAAATAGAAAAGCGCCAAACTCAGACCAAAAGAAAGCAGCAAATTGATCCAAAACAAGGTCAGTTGCCCTTGCTGTAAAAGCTGAAAATTCTCGTAGGTGAAGGTGCTAAACGTCGAGAGGCCGCCACAAATACCTACCACAATAAATGGCTGAATCTGAACCCATTTGGGCGTATCTTTCCAAAACATCACTGCCAATGCCAATACGAAAGCTGCCAATAGATTGCTCAGTAAGGTTGCCCAAGGAAAATGCGCAGCTGTAAATGGCAACCACTTAGAAAAAGCAAAACGCAGCAGGCTTCCGATGCCACCGCCAATAAAAACCCATACAAAAGTCATGAAGCCCATCGGTCAAGGAGTTTAGAAAGTAAATACCGGCGTAAAGAAAATCCAATGAGCAAACCAAGCAGAGCTCCGCAAATGATATCTGTAGGGTAATGCACCCCTAAATATACTCTGGATAAACTCACAATAACTCCCCAAATTACAAATACCCATGCAACCCGTTTGTCTGTTTTTAAATAAGGCCATACAACTGCTAATGCTGCAAAAATATTGGCTGCATGTGAGGAGACAAAGCCGTATTTTCCACCCAGATAGGGTTTGAAATCTGGCATGATGTGAAAGAAGAGTTTGGCTTGTAATAGAGGTTCATGCGATGGACGCAATCTTTGAAAAACATCTTTAAATAAATGTGTCGAAATGGTGTCTGAGATGGCGACTACAAAAATGACCATTAAAAGAAGAAAACCAGTTTTGCGCCATGTGTTGGATTTTTTGAGGAACAAAAACAAAAAAAGGGCAACCGGTAAATTGATCCATTTGGAGGATACCAACCACATACTTTCATCTAACCACGGTGTATGCATGCCATTGATTAGCAACAAGATAACACGGTCTATCTGAAGAATGAAATCAGTCATTATTCAAGTGCTTCCAAATCAGGTCTTTGAGTTCAGTGAGGCCCTGCTGAGCAACAGAAGAGATGAACAGATAAGGAATCGCTGGTAAATCTTTAGCCAGTGCCGCTTTCAATTCATCATCAAGCATGTCTGCCTTCGTAATGGCTAATAAGCGTTGTTTGTGTAGCAATTCTGGATTGTATTGCTTGAGCTCATTGAGCAAAATTTGGTATTCTTTGTGGATATCATCGGCATCGGCCGGAACCATAAACAAAAGCAAAGAATTGCGTTCGATATGGCGCAAGAAGCGAAGACCAAGACCCTTTCCAGCATGTGCGCCTTCTATGATACCAGGAATATCAGCCATAACAAATGAACGGTAATCGCGGTAATCTACGATCCCTAAATTTGGCCTCAGTGTCGTGAAAGGATAGTCACCAATTTCTGGCTTCGCTGCAGAAAGGACAGAAAGTAATGTACTTTTCCCTGCATTCGGAAAACCAACCAAACCTACGTCTGCTAATATTTTTAATTCTAAGATTTTCCAGCCCTCTAGGCCTTCTTCACCTGGCTGAGCGTAGCGTGGCGTTTGATTGGTGGGTGATTTAAAATGATTGTTTCCTAAACCACCGCGACCACCACGTTGAATGATGCGCTCTTCTCCTTCTTCGGTAATTTCGAATAAAACTTCTCCAGTTTCTCCATCCTTTGCAAGGGTTCCGAGCGGAACATCAATATAGACGTCTTCACCTTGTGATCCTGTTTTGAGATTTCCAGCACCATGTGCGCCATGACCGGCCTTGATGTGCTTTTGAAACTTTAGGTGTAATAAAGTCCAAAGTTGTTTGTTGCCACGTAAAATGACATGACCTCCGCGTCCGCCGTCTCCTCCATCAGGGCCTCCTTTCGGAATGTATTTTTCACGTCTGAAGTGCGTGGAACCCCCACCCCCGTTTCCGGAAGTACAATGTATTTTGACGTAATCTACGAAGTTGTCTGAAGCCATTTATAAAGTTGTATCTATGGCAGCAAATAATCTTTGAGTGATATCGTCGATGCTGCCAATGCCATCGATGGCAATAAATTTTTCTTGTGCTTGGTAAAACGCTTTTACCGGAGCGGTTTCTTGGTTATATACCGAAATTCTTTTTTCAATAACTGCTGGATCTGCATCATCTGCTCTGCCCGAAACCTCAGCTCTTTTGAGTAAACGTGTCTTTAATTCTTGCTCTTCAACCTCAAGAGCTAACATCAAAGAAATTTGCGTATTCAAACTCGAAAGAAACTCATCGAGGGCCTGAGCTTGTGCATTTGTTCTAGGGAAACCGTCAAAAATAAAACCTTTTGGATCGGTGTGCTTTGCAACTTCTGATCTTAACATATCAATAGTTACGGCATCAGGCACTAACTGACCAGCATCCATGTAACTCTTGGCTAACTTACCAAGTTCGGTCTCACCTTTGATATTTGCACGAAATACATCACCTGTTGAAAGGTGCACTAAATTGTACTTTTCAATAAGTCTTTCTGATTGGGTTCCTTTGCCTGCCCCTGGAGGGCCAAATAGTACGATATTGAGCATAACTAATTGATTAATTGATATATTGACTTAAGTTCTCGACCATATTCTTTGTAATCAAGCCCATAACCAACAACAAATTTATCAGGGATTTCAAAACCAACAAATTCGGGCTGGTGCTTGCCTTTATAGGCCTCAGGTTTGAGTAAGAGTGTGCAAATGGAAATACTTGCAGGTTGTTCAGATTCTAGTAAAGTAAATATTTTGTGCATCGTAACACCAGTGTCCAAAATATCCTCTAAAACGACTACGTGTCGATCTTTCAAACTGGTTTGTAAACCGATGAGTTCATCTACCCTTCCAGTTGATTGTGTACCTTGATAAGAACTTACTTTGACAAAACTAATTTCAGGTTTGCACTTGAGTTCTCGGAGCAAGTCAGCTGCAAACAGAAAGGCGCCGTTGAGCACCGCTAAAAATAATGGATCTTTACCGGTGAACTGGGTATCAATTTCTTTTGCCAAAGCCTCAATGCGTGTTTGAATTTGCGCTTGATCTATAAAAGGAACAAAAGAAAGGTCGTGTATTTGAACCGCTGCACTCATCTTGAATACAAAGGTACAATTTTAAACGTATCTTTGCGCCATGGCAAAAACTTGGTACGGAAGCGAGTACAAAATCGGCGTACTCGGAGGAGGACAACTAGGACGCATGCTCATTCAAGCTGCAAATAGTCTTGACATTCAATTACATATGCTTGATCCAGACCCTCAGGCACCGTGTGCAGCTATAGCCCACTCTTTTGAAAACGGCTCTTTGCTCGATGCCCAAACCGTTCTCAATTTTGGCCAAGACAAAGATTTGATCACCGTTGAAATTGAAAATGTCAACACAGACGCCCTCAAAACACTAGTTCAAAAGGGTGTAAAAGTTTATCCGCAACCCGAAGTGTTAGAATTGATCCGGGACAAAGGTCTTCAGAAAGATTTCTACAAGCAACATCATATTCCTACCGCTCCTTATATTTTCTGGGAGCCCAATAATGGTTCAGAAATCCCCTTTGAATTTCCTGCTGTACATAAATTACGCACCGGCGGTTACGACGGCAAAGGCGTTCAAATCATCAAGGACGAAGCCGCGCTAAAAAATAGTTTTCAGGCGCCTTCTATCATTGAGGCCTGCATCCCCTTTTCGAAAGAGCTTTCAGTAATTGTTGCTAGAAACGAGCAAGGACAAACTAATTGTTTTCCGCTAGTAGAGTGCGAATTCAATCCAGAAGCCAACTTAGTGGAATTCTTGTTCTCTCCGGCGGCCGTATCTTCAGAAATTGAAAATAAGGCGCAGCAAATTGCCATTGACATCATTGAAAAACTCGACATGGTTGGTCTGCTGGCCGTTGAATTTTTCTTGACACCTGAAAATACGCTTTTGGTCAATGAGATTGCACCAAGACCACACAATAGTGGGCATCACACCATTGAAGTTTGCCAAAGTTCACAATTTGAACAGCATTTGCGCGCCATCCTGAACCTGCCACTCGGATCAACTGAACTCACTCAGGCTGGTGCTATGCTCAATTTGATTGGCGAGAAAGGTCATGAAGGCCCTGTTTATTATGAAGGTCTAGAGGAAATACTTGCCTTGCCAGGTGTGCACCCGCACCTTTATGCGAAAGCGACGACAAAACCATTCCGTAAAATGGGACACATCACCATCACCGGAGCCAATATGCAAGAGGTTCGTCAGAAAGCAGCAATCGTCAAAGAAAAAGTTAAAGTCAATTCTAAATAGCTTTCAAAAAGCATATTAAAATAAAAAGAGCCGCTTGCAGCGGCTCTTTTTTTAAAGTAATCATTGATCTAGCTATCAAACTGATCATCTAATGATCAATTTCTTTTGAATGCGTTGTCCGTTCATTTCTAACTCGACCAAATAAAGACCTGGCGCATAATTAGAAGTATTGACACCTACCTCAAAATCACCTTGAAGGCTGCCATACTGACGCCCCTGCAAAATACTTCCTTTTGCGTCGAGCACTCTAAGACTCACTTGTGCTTTAGTTGGAATGTGCATAGTAATATTGGTGAAATCTGTGGCTGGATTTGGTGCCACAACCAACATTTGCTCTAAAAGAACGCCTGAAATTTCTTCTATTCCTGCTACATATCCATTTTGAACAGCTCCGTCAATAGTGGTGTAGCCTGCGTTATCTATTTTTCCTTGCGGCTCAATGAGCATGCCTACAATATGCATTTGGGTTTCATCCCAAGTAGTTGGTAAAGTAAATGTAAAGTTTGCTGTATAGGTATCTCCGACAGCTGTGCTGCTCGGAACAACACCAGTTTGCCCTGTGAAACTTGGGGCGATTGCTCTGGCTACGTGATCATAAACCATCTGAGCAGCAGGAACAGGGCTAGGCAAAGACTCAAAGCCTCCCATTACACCGTTGTTTCCACCAGCATAGGCATTCGCTTGATTATAACCAGCACCTGTTCCGGTTACACCGTCTTCAGTAAGTACACAAGCAATTTTGTAGGCACCTGTGGTAGCCTGAGCCATCGTTGTGGTAACAGATACATTGAGTTCACGGGTTGCAGCATCCCAAGTAGCACCATTGGTAATGATGCCTTTTGGTGCTGTTTGCAAACGCGAGAAGAAGTCCGTACCCATCTGAGAAGGGTCTACATCACCTAAACGATCAACCAAAGCACTCGGATACCCTCCAATGAGTGTTCCAATTCCGTCGTCATAAGCTGTAACTGTCATAGGGTCACCGTTGTGAACTGCAATACCAGCCCAATAACCAGCGTAATCGGCTTGGAATTTATCCATGAACACTGCTCCTCTCGGACACCACTGACACCAAGTTCCTGTTGCTTCTTCGCCAACAACAATTTTACCTACTGCCGGTACAACCGGATTTACTTCTTGTGTAAGGGTGTTGTCATTGACGTTGTCATCGTTGCCACCGTTAATATTTGAGATCGTAACAACCGCATTCAGGGCACCTGCAACAAGATTAAGTGCCGGAATAGCTACTGAATAGCTGCCAATGCTCGGAATATTTACACCGGTAACATTCTGTGAATAATTTTGTCCGTTGTAATTCAAGTTTACATTAAAAGATGTCAAGGCTGTCTGGCCCGCATTGAGGATAGAAACTGCTGGGCTTACATTCTGACCAGCGATAAAACCTCCCATATCAAGTGAAGATACCATTGCATTTAAGGCAGGTAAGGTATAGGCCTGATGATCAAAACTTACGTTGTCCATAAAAAATTGATCATTTTGTAGCGGATAGATATCTGCTGATGCAACAGCATTCACACCATTTACCCACGTGCCTACCAATGTGTTGTTGATATAGGCCTTCCAAACGTGCAATGTAAGATTGGCTTCTATTTTAAGATTAAACCAAGTTGCTTCTGGATAGTTGCCCGTGCATAAATTGGAACTAATGCCATCATCGATCACTAAAGAACCAGCGTCCATATATACATTTAGTGCCCATACAGATCCAATGGCTTGTGAACCTTGAATGTTATAGTAAGCTCCTTTTCCTGAATTCACATAAAAATCTGAACTAAGGGTAAAAATACCGTTATTATAAAGCTGTCCGAAATTCAGAACTACATCTTGAGGACCGCCATTGGCAGAAGTTGAAGCAAAGTAAATAGAGTTGGGTGCACTCGCTGCATTATTATTAGAAATCGTAACATCTAGCGCGTTGCCTTCGGCGCCTGACCAAGTTGACCACGCTGTAGATTGCGGCCCTAAATAAGATCCAGCGGCATAATTATCAAAATTGTCAGAAAAAAGTTGAGCGGTTGCAATTGGTGCAGTAAAAAGCAATCCGGCAAAAATTAGGAATGATTGTTTCATAGTTTTTAAGATTTTAGCACTACAATTTACTAAAATCCTGCTGAAACAACTAATGAAAGCTAAACTTTTAACTAATTAGTGAGATACTTTTACCTTGCTCAAATGACGCAGGACCTCAGCAGCCCCCATTAAACCAAAAAGTGCTGGCATGTAACTTACTGTGCCGTAAAAACTTTTCTTGTAACGCGTACCGTCGGTCATTTTTAAAGAATGGGGCTGCTGCACTTCTGTGGAAAATACAACTTTAACCCCTCGATACGATGCCTGCTTTCGCTTCATGCGCTTTTTAATATGCGCGCCGAGTTTACAACCCGAAAGCTGCTCCATATTTGAAACCCTCACTTGCGTCGGATCCGTTTTTCCACCAGCACCCATATGAGAAATGATTTTTATCTTCAAACGCTTGCACGCTAATATCCATTCTAATTTCGGGGTTACTGAATCGATGCAATCCATCACGTAGTCGGGCTCATCTGCTTTTAAAATCTCCCAAACACGTTCGGGCAATACAAATTCTTCCATGACAATTAATTCACACTCAGGATTGATGTCCTTGATGCGAGCAGCCAAAACCTTAGCCTTATTCTGATTAATAGTGGAGTCTAAAGCGGTCAACTGCCGATTTTTGTTGGAGGGGTCAAATACGTCGCCATCGATGATGGTCATTTTGCCAACGCCCGCTCTTGCGATAAATTCTGCAGCATAAGAACCAATACCGCCAAGCCCGACTATCAGGACATGTGCAGACTTCAGTTGAGTCATACTCTGCTCACTTAAGAGCAACTCAGTTCGTTCTAACCAGTTTGTCATTTTCTCATTTTTCGGGGCAAAATTACTATATTCGGCAGGTAAACTAAAATTGCAATATGGAAAATACAAAGAAGAATGGTCACCCAACAGGACTTTGGTATTTGTTCGGGACCGAAATGTGGGAGCGTTTTGGGTATTATTTAATGCTCGGAATTTTCTCACTCTACATGATCGATGGCTGGAATAACGGCGGAATGGGCTTTGATGCCGAAAAAAAATCAGATATCTATGGAACTTACTTAGGTTTGGTCTATCTCACCCCGTTCATTGGAGGGCTATTGGCTGACCGAATTTTAGGTTATCGCCGCTCGATTATCATAGGAGGTCTCATGATGTCTGCAGGTTATTTTGCACTTTCATTACACAGTGAAACTTCTTTTTACATAGCCTTACTTTTGATCATTTTAGGGAATGGTTTCTTCAAACCAAACATTTCAACTTTGGTAGGAAATCTTTACTCTTCAGATGACATGAAAGATAAAAAAGATGCTGGTTATAACATCTTTTACATGGGTATCAATATTGGCGCCTTCATTTGCAACTTCGTAGCTGCATACATGCGCATCAACTACGGTTGGGGCCACGCCTTTGCCGCAGCAGGTGTTGGGATGCTCATCGGGGTTGGTGTCTTCTTGCTTGGCACCAAGCACATCAAACATGTTGATGTCGTGAAGCCTGTTCAAGATTCCGATATGTCAACGCTAAAGATCCTTTCTTACACGGTTTTACCAATGTTCATCTTTGGTATTTTAGGCTATATGTTACCTGGTAATTTCTTAGGCTCAGACACCAACGATGCTTTCATTATCGGATGTCTACCTGTAATTGCGTTCTTTATTTACTTAGCCTTTACAGGTGATGCCAAAGAAAGTCGTGCCATCAAAGCTTTATTAGCTGTTTTTGCTTGCGTGATCTTATTCTTTGCAATTTTCCACCAAAATGGTGATGCCCTTACTGTTTGGGCTGAAGACCACACCGATCGCGAAATGAGTGCAGGTGTAGCCGATGTTGCTGACCAATTGGGAATGGCTCAAATCGTTGTAAACAATAAAATTGTAAGTGCACCTGCTGCAGAATTCAAGGCAACAATCGATTCTTTGCGTAAAGTTGAAGAAGGTATGCCAGCTGTTTCTAAAAGTGAACTCAAGGCAAAATCAGATTTTTCAGCGAGTATTTCTCAACTTGAAAAATCAAGAAAATACTTTGAAACCTTACCAGCCGACAAGGTTCCTGCAGAAGGCAAAGACTTAAAACTTTACTCTACAGAGCTTTACCAATCCATGAACCCATTCTGGGTAGTGGCGCTTACACCTGTGGTTGTTGGTTTCTTTGGTTGGATGCGCCGTCGCAAGCGCGAGCCGTCTACACCAACAAAAATTGCAATCGGTCTAGTAATTACCGCACTTTCTGCACTCGTTATGGTTGGAGCTGTATTTGCCACCAACGACATGACACTTAAAGCAGGCTCTATGTGGTTATTTGCTTCTTACGGAGTAATTACAGTTGGTGAGCTTTGCTTGTCACCAATGGGGCTTTCTTTGGTTTCTAAATTATCTCCACCACGAATTACTGCACTCATGATGGGTGGTTACTTCTTGGCTATTTCCGTTGGTAATAAGTTATCAGGTATGTTATCTAGCTTATGGGAAGAATTCCCTCAAAAGGAAAATTTCTTCTACCTCAACTTCGGACTCGTGATGGCAGCAGCTGTCATCTTGATCTTGATGCTCAAGTGGCTCAATAGCGTAATGCGCGAGAACAACGTTCAATAAAAACAAATGATTTTTTATAAGGCCCCAATCGGGGCCTTTTTTTATTATCTTCACTTTGCTAAAAAAAATAAACCTTCATCTAAGACTACAGACTAAATAAAACGCCCAGACATGCAAACACTCGAATCTATCCAAGACTTTAAAGGCACTTACCCTAAACAACTCTGGAGCCTCTTCTTTACGGAAATGTGGGAACGCTTTTGCTTTTACGGAAACCGCGGCATGCTCATGATTTTCATGACGGACATCTTACTATTTAAGGAAGGAGATGCTAATCTTAAATATGGCGCCATACAAGCTTTTGTTTATGCATTTACGTTCATTGGTGGATTGTTTGCCGATAAAATTTTGGGCTTCCAAAAATCATTACTTTGGGGTGGCGCTCTCATGATCATGGGCAGCACCATTTTAGGAATTGATGCGAGCCGTTTTTTCTTCTACGGCATTTGTTTAATCATTGTCGGGACTGGTTTTTTCAAACCTAATATTTCCACAATGGTTGGTGAGCTCTACAAGCCTGGCGATGTGCGCCGCGACGCCGGTTTTAGCTTATTTTATGCCGGTATCAATATTGGCGCCTTGCTCGGAGGCGGTTTGTGTGTGTACGTAGGTAAAACCTATAGTTGGAATTTTGCTTTCTTACTTTCGGGGATTTTCATGGCAGTTGGGCTTTTCAACTTTTTACTCACTAGAAAAAATTTAGGCCCTATTGGGCTTTCACCAAAGGTAGCTAACCCTGGAACCTTGCCGCGCCAACAAAAATTAGTTTATCTAGGTACGCTCTTAGCATTGCCATTAGTGTACATCATGATCACCAACACGGCCTACACCGATCTTTTCATGTATATCATCGGCCCATTAACCTTAGTTTTTCTCATTTTTGAAATGAAAAAACTCGATGCCGCTGCTATCAAACAACTAGTTGCAGCGCTCATCTTTATCTTTTTAAGCATTGTTTTCTGGGCCTTCTTTGAACAAAGTGGCGGCTCATTGAGCTTGGTTGCCCGCGATTTATTAAGCAATGACCTTAGTGTCGTAAAAATTGATCCGAATGTGGTTAATAATAGCGCCAATTCGTTGTTTGTCATCTTGTTGAGTACGGCAATTGGAGCGCTCTGGATCTGGTTGAAAAAACGCAATATCGAACCTAACTATTACCAAAAGTTCGGCTTCGCATTTCTCTTTTTGAGTTTGGCTTTTTATATCTTTTATGCGCTTCGCTTTTCATTAAACAGCGAAGGCATGGCTTCGTTGTGGCTTTTTACCTTGGCTTACCTCATCATTTCTATCGGTGAGCTCTTCCTTTCGCCAATCGGGCTTTCGTTAATGACCAAACTCTCTCCTAAACACTTGTGGGGCATCATGATGGGTATGTGGTTTTTGGCTTCCGCATACGGACAGTATTTCGCAGGTATTTTGGGTGCAGGCATGGCTAGCCCAGATGAAAAAGCAAGTTTAGCAACGCGTTTGGACGGCTACACCCAAGGTTATTTGCAGTTAGCCATTTACGCGCTAATTACCGGTGTTGTGGTGATTTTAGCCTCAAGATGGCTAAACAAATTGATGCAAACCAACGAAAAGGAAGCTTAATAAAGTCTTTTTTGCACTAAATTGGCCACCTTCTGATAAAAGTGTTGGGGCTGATACGTGCGCCATTCTAATTCATCGAGTTCACCGCCCATTGCAAAATACTGATCGAGGTGGATGCGCTGGAATTCTTTACTGACATGTTCATGAAAATTGACCATTGCAACCCAGCCATCTTCGATGTCATCGAACCACTCTTCGTAATAGCAATCATCTGAATAATGAAAGTTCAGGACGTTTTCGCCAATTAAAATAAACTGATTGATCTCCATTGAAATGAGTGGATCAATCACATCGCGCTTCAGAACCATGATGTCATTTTCAATGGCATCGTTCCATTCTCCGATGAGTTCAATAACGGCATATTTCTCCTCGTAGTCAACGAATAGCACCTTTAAAAAGAGCGTTTGTGAACCAAAATCGTCCCATTGTGGGTGAATATAAAAATTGTAGACCGTGTTACTAAAAGAAAACTCGCTGTACTCGCGGCCATAAAAAGGTGAAGATGGATCTTCTGCGGAGATATAGTAGCCGCGCCAATTATAGAAGGGTTCAACGAAATGCATGGCGCAAAATTACAAGGATTCTCGTAACTTTGAGCCGTGGGAAAAGATAAGTTAAAGCGATTTGCAGCCATTAAAACGTTTGCAAATGTACACGAGCCTGTAATGGGCGAACCTTTTGCTTTTAAAGGCAATTGGCGTCAAGATGTATTTGGAAATACAAATCCGATTATTCTCGAGTTAGGTTGTGGTAAAGGCGAATATGCCGTTGGGATGGGCAGGCATTATCCCGATAAAAATTTCATCGGCGTTGACCTCAAAGGAAACCGCATTTACATTGGAGCCAAAGAAGCACTTGAAACCAATCTGAAAAATGTCGCCTTTCTGAGAACTCGCATCGATTTCATCTTAGATTATTTTGAAGTTGGAGAAGTGGATGAAATTTGGCTAACCTTCTCTGACCCGCAACCGCAAAAAGCCAGAAAAAGGCTTTCCTCCCCTATTTTTACAGCCCGTTACAAGCAGATCTTGAAGCCAGGAGGCATCATTCATATGAAAACTGATTCAGACGTACTCTTTGATTACACCCTTGAGCAAATTGAGGAACATGGTCATGAAATGCTCGCTTGTTACCCAGATTTGTACGCCAATTTACCTCAAGACTTAGACCAACAGACCAAAGAAATTTTTCATATTAAAACCTACTATGAAGAATTCTTTAGCAAGCGCGGTCATGTCATCAAATATTGCAAATTCAGATTGGCGCAATAGCCGTAGAATTCTTTAGCAATTCAGAACTACTTATTTTCTGATGATGGTGTAATTGGCATAATGGGTGTCAATCCCTATTTTTTTGAGCCAATCTTTTAGGATGTTTTTGAGCCTTTTTTTATGACGCGTAATATCGGTTTCAAAAACCCAATTTCTTGTAGCGATTCTAGGTTGCACACAAGCCGGATGCGTTGCTTCAAAACGCGCCAACTGGTGGATATGATCTTCATAGTCAAAGCGCTCGGCTACCTTGATGTTTTTGTCGAGCCAAGCGTCGTCATGCCAAAGCTTATGAAAGTTCTCTTGCTTGCGTTGCATGGCTCTTGGGTCTTTTACCCAGCCATAATGAAAAACCCTGGCATCAATAGCTGCCACTTTTAGTTTTTGGTCTGGTGCTTTGCGAAAGCCTTGTGCATCTCGGTAAGAGCGTATCTGACGACCCGGCTTAATGATCCTGATTTCCTTTTTGTACCAATTATTTGAGATGCCGACGTAGTCGTAGGAGCCGTAAAAATGTAAGTAATTGAAGAGAAGGCCATCCACTTCGTGGTCATGTTGGTATTTGTGAAGTGCTGCTAAAATTGCCGGATGATCCTCCTCGTGAATGACTTCATCACCTTGAATATAAAAAGCCCAATCGGCTTCAGGATCAATGGCTGCAAGTGCCTTGTCTGTTTCTAAGGCTAAAACGGCGCCGTTTGCACGCAGGGTGTCATCCCAGATGGTTTGTATAACCTTTACCTTGGGGTCAATGTTTTGAATAAGTTCAAGGGTTTGATCTTCAGAATTGCCCACGGCAACAACAACCTCATCGCAAAGCGGCAAGATAGATTGAATAGACTCGACTACAGGGTAGTCAAGGGTGATGGCATTGCGAATAAAGGTAAAACCGCTGACTTTCAAGCTTATTTATCTAGCACCTTAGGGATTCTGAAATAATCTGAATCTTTTTTAGGCGCATTGAAGAGCGCTTCTTCATGGGTGGTGCTCTGAACGGCTTCATCTGGTCTGAGTCGGTTGACTTCTTCAGACATAAAAATAAGTGGTTCAACACCGTTGGTATCGAGTTCGCTAAGTTTATCTACAAAAGCGATCATGCGCTGCATGTCTTGACGAATGGCGTCTTTCTCGGCACCTTCAAACGAAAGGCGAGACAAATGCGCGATGTGGTCAATGAGTTCTTCAGATACTTCCATGGTGTAAAATTACATTTTTTTCATGAGTTCAGGATGTGCCGCTTGAAGAGGTCCTTCAATCAGAGCGAAGCACTTTTTGGAAAGGTCGTCAACAGAAGAAACTTCAATTTCTTCAGCTGAAATGTATGGATGCACATAAACTTCAACCACTCCTGGATGAGCTGGCCCTAGAATAATCGTAGGATCGGAGAATAAATGGAAGTTCTGTGTAAAAGTCAGGGGCAGGATAGGAACCTTGAGGTCTTTGGCCAAACGGAATGCACCATTTTTAAAAGGTAAAAGTTGTGGAATATTGACTTCAGAGATGGTTCCTTCTGGAAATATTACAATAGACCAACCAGATTCGATGGCCTTTTTTGCTTGTACAAAAGCTTGGCCTGCCTTTGATTTATCTTTGCGATAAACAGGGATGTTGAGTGCCTTGAAATAGGTGCGCACGATTGGATAGCGCAAAATTTCAGCCTTGCCTAAAAAAGCAAACGGATGCTGTGGCAAAATGGAATGCAATAAAAAGATATCTAGGTAAGAGCTGTGATTAGCAACGATAATGTATGGTGCTTTGGGAAGTGGAGAATTCAGTTTGAAGCGCACCGGGTAAAGACAGAAAATGCGCATCATCCAGCTCCAAAGAATAAAAATTTTAAAACCAGATTTGCTCCAAGATTCTTTGAGTTGGAGCGTCCAGAAGAAAGGATAGAACAGCACAGCAAAAACGAAGAAAACTAGGGCGATGTATAGTTTCCAAATAAGACCAAAAATACCCTTGATTTGCTGCATAGTTCAAAGGTAAGAAATCCCTTGAAGCTTTGGCAGTAAATAAACGGGGCAAAATCACTAATTTTGAACAAATTTTTGATCAATGGCACGCATTCTCACCGGCATACAAAGTACAGGAACCCCGCATTTAGGAAATATCTTAGGTGCCATTCTTCCGGCAATCCAGCTGGCCGAGAACCCAGGCAACGAGTCTTTTTTATTCATCGCCGATATGCACTCCCTGACTCAAATTAAGGACGGTGCTACTTTGCGTCAGAATACCTACGCTACTGCGGCCACTTGGTTAGCTTTTGGCTTGGATCCTCAAAAAACGGTTTTTTACAGACAATCTGATGTGCCTGAAGTGACCGAACTGACTTGGTATTTACTTTGTAATTACCCGTATCAAAGGCTCACACTGGCGCATTCTTTCAAAGACAAAGCAGACCGCCTCGATGACGTCAATGGCGGGCTCTTCACCTACCCTATTCTGATGGCTGCTGATATTTTGCTCTACGACGCCGAGATTGTACCAGTGGGCAAAGATCAAAAACAACATATCGAAATGGCCCGAGATGTTGCCAATCGCTTCAACATCAATTACGGCGACACCTTTGTTTTACCCGAAGAGCAAATTCAGGAAGCTACCATGCTCATTCCGGGCACAGACGGCGAAAAGATGAGCAAGTCTCGCAACAATTTCATCGATATTTTCTTGCCAGAAAAACAATTGCGCAAGCAAATTATGTCGATTGTTTCTGACAGCACGCCACTAGAAGAGCCGAAAAACCCTGAGACGTGTCATACTTTTGCACTCTACAAATTATTGGCATCAGCTGAACAAACCGCACAAATGAAAGCCAATTACGAAGCTGGCAATTACGGCTACGGTCATGCCAAGCAAGC
>JBEBBE010000022.1:0-14125 GCA_041158525.1 Bacteroidota bacterium
TATGGTTGGTCTATGGAAGACATCGCTACTAAAGTTGGTTCACAAGACATGCTCAAAGAAGCACTTGCCATGATCAATGTCGTGCCAAACCCTTACTATGCATTCTCTGAGTATGAGCGCACGCGTTTAGATACTAAAGTGAAAATCGTTAACCTACCAGAAGTTTGTACGGTAAGAATTTACACTTCAAATGGTAAGTTAGTACGTAGCTTTAAGAAAGACAGCCCACAAACTTACATTGACTGGGATCTAACAAATCATAAAGCAATTCCTGTTGCTGGTGGGATTTATTTAATCCATGTCGATGTACCAGGAGTTGGAGAGCGCGTCTTGAAGTTCTTTGGCGGTATGCGTCAGGCTGACTTACAAGGTATTTAATCATTGTATATTTCAAAGTAATGAAAATGACTTTAAAACATATAGTTCTCAGCGCAGGTTTAGTAGCCTCGTTGCAGACTTTGGCTGGAAACGAAGACCGTGTAGGTTCTGCTGGTGCTTCTCATTTGCTTGTAAATCCTTGGGCTCGTTCAGGAGCAATCGGTGATGCCTCTTATGCAAACAGCAATGGCCTTGAAGCAACTTACATGAACATCGCAGGTTTGGCATTCACTGACAAAACTCAAATGAAATTCAATTATTCAAATTGGATGGGTTCTGCTGGTATTGCTTTGAACGGCGCTGGTATTGCACAAAGAATTTCTGATTCTGAGGTTTTTTCCATTAGTGTTCAATCTATGAACTACGGTGATATTCCAATTACAACTGTGGCTAACCCAGAAGGTAACATCGGTTTCTTCTCTCCTCGCATGAATATTTTCAGCGTTGGCTACGCTAAAGAGTTCTCTTCATCTATTTACGGTGGGATTAACTTCAAGGTGATTTCAGAAAGCATTTCTAACATGAAAGCAAACGGAATCGCAATTGACGCAGGTATTCGTTACGTTTCTGGTGAGCAAGATCAATTGAAGTTTGGTATAACCCTCAAAAATGTTGGTCCGGTAATGCGTTACAAAGGTGACGGTTTGGCACAACAAGTTACTTACGTAAGTACAGGTTATATTGCTTCATTAGAGCAACGTTCAGCTACTTTTGAATTACCTTCTTTACTTGGTATTGGTGGTTCTTATGATTTCATTTTTAATGAAAGCAATAAGTTGAATCTTGCCTTAGGTTTTACAGCGAACTCATTTATGAAAGATCAATACAGAATTGGTCTTGATTACGGGATTTCAAAAGAAAGCATGGCGTTTAACCTTAGAGCAGGTTTCTGCTATGAGAACGGTATGTTCAATGAAGAAACGCGTTCAAGTGCATTTAGCGGCCCGTCAGCAGGTTTTTCAATCGACGCACTTGTAGGTGAAAACAAAAATGCATTAGGCATTGAATACGCTACGCGCTTTGCAGGTGTTTTCGGAGTAATTCATACGATCGGAGCTACCATTAGCTTAAAATAATTTTCTAACTTTGTTAGGTGCAAGAGAGCTCTTATAGGGCTCTCTTGTTTGTTTCAATAAACCGAGTATCATGGCTAACATCAATTATTACACAGCAGAAGGTCTACAAAAGTTAAAAGACGAATTACATCATTTAAAAACGGTTCAAAGACCTTCGATCTCTGAGCAAATTGCTGAGGCACGCGATAAAGGTGATCTTTCAGAAAATGCTGAATACGATGCCGCCAAAGAAGCGCAAGGTATTTTAGAAATGAAGATTTCCAAATTAGAAGAAATCATTTCTAATGCGCGCTTAGTGGATGAAACGCACATGGATAACAGTAAAGTATTCATTCTTTCAAAGGTGCTCATCAAAAATCAAATGAATGGTATGGAAATTGAGTATACTTTGGTTGCTGAAAATGAAGCAGATATCAAGTTGCGCAAGATTTCAATTGAATCGCCAATTGGTAAAGGCTTACTAGGCAAGAAAGTTGGCGATATCGCTGAAATTCAAACACCTGGTGGTATCATGAATTTTGAAATTATTTCGATCTCTAGATAATGGCGAGTATCTTTTCAAGAATAGTCCATGGTGAAATACCTTGCTATAAAGTAGCAGAGTCCGAAGACTTTTTGGCTTTTCTTGATATACAGCCCCTCGCACTTGGGCATACTTTGGTCATCCCTAAAAAAGAAGTTGACTATATTTTTGATTTAGACGATGCCACCTATCTAGGCTTACTCTCTTTTGCTAAAGAGGTGGCTACCCAAATGAAAACTAAAATTGATTGTAAACGAATTGGTGTCGCAGTGATCGGTTTAGAGGTTCCGCATGCGCATATTCACCTTGTTCCGCTTCAAACAGTAGCAGATATCAATTTTAGTGGCCCAAAACTAGCGCCGTCAAAAGAAGAACTGTCTGCAATGGCAACGCTACTGAGTAGCAACTCTTAAAAACTTAGACATGAAGAGCTTTTGTTTATTCTTTGGATTAATCTTAAGCGTTCTGGTAGCAGCGCAGCCTACGCGCGTTCTATTTATTGGGAATAGCTACACGCACTACAACAATATGCCGAAGTTATTGCAAGAGATGGCTAACAGTAAGGGATTAAGCGCAGATATCCACATGGATGCGAAGTCTAATCATACCTTTGAAATGCACGCTAAGCGCCCTGAGTTATATCAGTCCATTAAAAAATACAAATGGGATTTTGTCATCATTCAAGGATTTAGCCGTGAATTAGCTCAAGATACAAGCCTCATTGATTCTTTAAGCTTACCTTTTTTAAAACAAATCCTAGACTCCGTTTACGCCAACAATAGTTGTACAAATGTTTTTTTGTATCAAACTTGGGCATATCAGCATGGATTTCAAGACGACTCATTGCAAATCAGTTGGGATTACCAAACGATGTCTGACCGCATTCATTACGGCTATAATTACGTGGCCGATCGATTGAATTTAGCGATTGTTCCTGTAGGTAGAGCTTGGGAAGCAGTTCGTACTAATTATCCTGAAATCAAACTTTACCAAGAAGATCAGCAGCACCCGACACTTACAGGCTCTTATTTAACAGCTTCGTGTTTCTATGCAGCCTTGTTTAAAACAAACCCAAAGGTGGGCTGTCAGGCCAATATTGATGATAAAACGGCTGCACTTTTGCAAGACCTTGCGGGCACTACCGTTCTTACAAACAGAAACAGGTATGGCATTAACGTAAATACCGTCGATATCGAAGTAAAGCTCAATGATGCGAATAAGAAAGTAGTGCACTATAATGCCAATTTTCCGAATGCAAGCAGTGTTCTTTGGGAGTTTGGCGATGGCTACACGGCGCCAACTTCAAAAGCCAGACATATTTACGCCAAGCCTGGCGTTTATTCCATTAAAGTTAAAGTTCAAGATAGTTGTGGCCAGCGCATTATCAAGCGCAGTGTCAAAGTCTAAGCATTTACAGCAGCAAGAATGAAGCGGGTTTAACCTAATTTTTTGGAGCTGCTTCTTTTAACTCGATTCCAAACAACTTACTACTATACTTCTTCATTGGCCATAATATGAAGTGTAATTTGGCTCTTATGTCGTCTATGTAATAGACAAAGATGATGAACACCAACCAGAAGCCTAGCGTGTAAGGAATCACTTCCCAAGGGCCTAATTTGTGGTGGAGGTAATCATTGATGCCGTATTTAATGACGCTGCCGTATAGGAGCATCATGTGGATGATGTAAATACTGAGCGTATTCTGACCAATTTTTAGAAAAAGATTTTCTTTCTTAATCTTGAAAACATAGGTTTCTAGACCTAATAAGGTTGCCAAGACAACTAAAACAATACCTAGTTTTTCGAGTAGCCAATCCATCCGATAAAGGCGCAAGTCTTGAAGCCCCGCAATTGATTCAAGCGATACAAGCAAGGGCTTGATGCCAAAATAAATGGAGAAACCTAAAACCAAGGCACCTAAAATAACGGGCCAAGATTTTACTTGTTCTTTATTGCGATGTATCAGAACCCCAATAGCAGCACCAAACATGGTATAAGCCATGTGTGGCGTAATTGGAAAGAGCGAATAAGGCCCATGAAAGATATTTTGGATGAATTTGGGAGCGTGTGCTGGCCAATAGGTATCACCAAGTTGTCCGAAAAATAAATAGGATAAAAATAAACCCAAACCGGCAAGTACATATAAAAGATACAACGGGATAAAACGCATATTACGCCAGAGCCCGTAAATAAGAATAATAAACAAGATGCCGACAGCGATGCATTGCAAGACATGAAAAGCGTAGTATTGAAGTAAATAACCCCAAAATAAGAGTTCAACAACGCGTTTGAAGCCTTTTTTGATGCGGATATTTTTGAAGAATGATACGCGATCATTTCCCAACATGAGATAGGTAAATACCAAGCCTGTAACCGTCAAGAATGTTGGTGAGGTAAAGCCCCTGATGAATTTCCAGGTGACATAGGCAGGGTAGGAATCATCGGCCCATTTTAAGGCCAAGGAGTCATGGATGAAGTGCCCTTCTAACATGAGTAGAATGGCAATGGTCCGGGCCATGTCAATGAAATAGAGCCTTGTTTTTGGTGTTGCTAATTGAGTTGCGTTTTCCATATCGGACTTAATCGAGCGCAAGTTACAACTAATTTTTAGCTGCCTTTGAGCGCAATTCAATAATTTCTATTCTTCTTTCTTTAGATGCTGCTGCAGAATAAACAGAGTTTCTTTGGTCATAATAGTTGTCACTGACTTCTTTTTTTGCTTGAAATTCTCCCATCGGAACCTCTACAAATAAAAGTCGGGCTTCATCTCCTTGCATATAGGCTGCAAACTTCCCATTATCGACTTCTTCAAAATAGTTTTTGATAGCATCTATCCTTCTTTTAGTTAAGTGGACATTGTAGTCAGATTTTGCCAAGGGGCTTGCAAAGCCTTGAACCAAAATACTGACCTCCATTCCTTGTTGTAATTGTTGCCAAACTTGTTCTCTGAAAATCGCCAAATCTTGCATTCCTTTAAGTACTTCTTGATCAAAAAATCGCTGTAATTCAGTGCTTAAAGCAAGTGCAGTTTCGCTATCTCTGCTTTGTTGAACACCTTTCAAATAAGCGGGGAACTGCTGCTGGTATTGAACAAAAGTTTCTTCGTAATTAAGTGTTGTTTGTTCGGCTTTTGATTTCGGATCAGGGCAGTCATTTTCAAAGTACAGAGCGATTGGTAATTTGATAATTTGAACGGGAAGTGAATCTTTTGAAGTTGTTTTTTTATCAGGTCGATCCATGATATTGGTGAAAACATCACTACAACAAGTTGGGTGAGAGGCATAAAGACTGCCAATACGGTTTGAACTCAGATAAGCAGTGTCTGCAGCGCAGAAAAAGTAAAGGTCATTTGCTGGGCTATTAAAAGGCTGCCCTAAATTGATGGGTGGGCCAAATTTACCATCGGTTTGTAGCTGACTGTAGAAAATATCATAGCCTCCATACCCAAAGTGCCATGAAGATGAAAAATATAATCTGTTAGTGAGCGGGTCAAACCATGGGCTGAGTTCATTTTCTGCGCTATTTAGCGCATTAATTCCTTTGATATCGCCAAAAGTACCATCCTCTTTTCTAGTAGCTTGGTAGATGTCTAGGCCTCCCTTTCCATCGGGTAAATTCGCACAAAACAAAAGCTGTTCTTCGTTATTTACTTGACATAAGTTAGGCATGCTGATATAAGTGGCTTTCAGACCAGGAAGTACCTGCGTGCTGGTATCGAGTTTCCAGCGGCCATCTGTTTGTTGGTAAGCCCATCTGAGCTCACAGTTGAGTCCTGAAGGAAGTTCCTGACAAGCACTGCATAAAAAAGCGCTGCTATCTGAATTGAAACTAATGTTACCAAAAGAATACTTAGGGTTTTGAGCGCTCAGCTCAAAAAGGGCAATTTGTTGACGATTTTCTGATCCTACCTTAAAGAGTTGCATGCGGTAGGACTTCGCGAATACCTCAACTTGGTCTGTTGCGGTGGAATCTGGCTTGAGTGCGGAGAAGTAGAGCTCTTGATTTAGAATGGCATGGCCAAATTCTGCATCTAGGGTATTCATCGGGTGTGGTCTGAGCGGTGCTTTTTCTTCAGCAGTTTGATTTTTCAATTGCTTCAGCACCCAATTACAGGCACCAACTTCTTGGGCTGCTTTTTTGTAAATAAGACTTGATTTATCCTCGGCAAATTTGAGCTTGACTTCTTTGAATTGTGCGAGTGCTTCTTTATACAAACTTTGTTGCTTCAGCATCAGGGCATAGTTCAATTGCGCCTCATTGAATTGCATCCCTTCAGGATCAAGTTCGTAGACTTTAAGATAAAACTTAGCCCCGTTAATATAATCTTTGGAAGCCTGATATGCTTGGGCCATTTTCCAGAGTAACTCAAGTGAAGTAGGCTCCAAATCAAGTGCTTTATTATAAAAATCAAGTGCCTCAATGTAGTCCTGTTGCAAGACCTGTTGGTCTGCATGTGCAACAAGTTTAGCGAGTTGTTTTTGACCCCAAAGCGCTTGGCTACAGAGTAGCAGTAAGACTAGATATAATCTGGACATATGCGATACTGCTTTTGAGGGGGTTTAAAACGAATAAAGACGTACCTGAAGCTCAGCTCAAAGGCACCTCTGCCTCGGCTAGCCGGAACTAAAGAACTATAATTGAAATCATAAGAGATACCAGTATAGAGCGGTCCACGTTGAAATCCAAAATTGAGGCAAAATGCATCTTGGATTCTCCACCAAAGCCCACCGCTCAATAAAATAGCATTTGTCTCCGAGAATTTGTAATGCGCCATACTTCCAAGTACAACCGAACGGTACGGACCTTGAAAATTCAGTTGAATACTCGGCTGTAAGCTCAGCTTCGGGTAATAATCGTAATACAAGGATCCGAAATAGTTGAGACGGAGGTCTCGTTTGGTGTTGTCGAGAAAAAAACTTTGGTTGGGTCTGGTTAAATTAAAGAGCCCAAAGCCTTGCTCAAGTCTGAGTGAATGATTGATCTTGTATTGATGTATAGCACCAAAACCAAGCATGGGTTTGAGCATGGAGGCCGTTTGAAAATTTTCGTTAGTGGGTGTGGTGGGGTCAAAAATATAGCCATTGAATTGGCTGTCGAAGTAAAAAGCGGCGCTGTTGAGTTGTCTGTAATTGATACCGAATTGTAGTGCCAAACGCAAATGCTGTTCTTGATTCAATTGTAGACTTTTCGCAATACTGGTTTGTAACTCAAAAGTCTGGAACTTGCCATCGCCAACTTGATCATGAAAGAGGTTGAGCCCAAGCCCAAGCTTTTTCCACTTGGTATCTGCTGCAAGTGCGGTAGTTTGAAAAGGGATACTGACACTGCGCCATTGTGTGCGGTAATTTGCAGTGAGCCGGAGGTCTTCATCAAAATTTCCAGCGTGCGCAGGGTTGAGGTAGATGGGGTTCTGGTTAAATTGGGTCCAATGGATGTCTTGTGCCCATAGTTGGGGCAACAAAACAAGGCTTAGACTCAAAAATAACAGACGCAACATGTACGAAGTTACAAAAAAGCGAGGCAATTAATACTCAGGGATTACTTGCTGAAACCGGAATAATTTTTCCGTTGAGTAGCTGCCCGCTGTGTTCGGCAAAATTGGCAATGTATTTGGCCATTTCTTCGGGAGTAGTGGGCGCTTGATAACCCGGAAAGGCTTGGGCCAGCATTTCGGTCTGGACGGCTCCTAAACACAAGCAATTCATATGAATGCCACTTTCTTTATATTCTTCTGCAAACATTTCAGTAAATGAACATAAAGCAGCTTTAGCAGTAGAGTAGGCTGCTAAGCCCGCAAATTTAAGACTCCCTTGAAAACCACCCATTGAGCTGATATTGACAATGTGTGAACCCGCACTCAGTTTAGGTAACAAAGCTTGGGTTGCCTCCATGATTCCGATGACATTGACCTGATAGCTGTTGTGAAAGTCTTGATGCGTAATGGTTTCAAATGGTTTGTTGATGAGTAAGCCTGCATTATTGATGACGATATCAATTTTGTCTGGAAGTGCAAGTGCTGCAATTTGGTCATGTACGTCGGTCAATAAGTCAAGTTGCAAGGGGTAAACATTGGCTTGATGGAATTGCTGCTGCATTTTATCAAGTTGCCTAGATAGTGCATAAACCTGATTACTGCTGTTGGCTGCAAAAACATTGACCAAGGCTGCGCCGATCCCTTGACTAGCGCCCAATACAACAATCGTTTTACTCATCAAAACTAACAATTAGGTTTTCACTGGTGGCATGAGCCTGACAAGTTAAGATATAACCGTCAGCAACCTCGGCATCGGTAAGCGCATGGTTGATGCGCATTTCAGCACTACCTTGCAATACTTTGGCACGACATGAAGAACACACACCTCCTCGGCAAGAAAAAGGCGCATCAAGCCCTGCTTTTTCGGCAAGCTCTAGTAAACTTTTGTCTGGGCCGTTCATGTCAAACTCCACGATATCTCCTTCTAGCATCATTTTTACGTGGCTCTTGCCAGAAAAAGCAGGCGCTGAAATGGCCGGTGCTGCTTCAGTGGCAAAAAAGAGTTCTTTGTGAATTTTGGACTTTGCGACTCCGAAAAAATCTAGTGTAGCTTCGGCCATTTCCACCATGGCTTGTGGGCCGCACAAGAAATAGGCATCGGCCTGAAGCAAGCTGAGGTCGTCCTTAATGAGTCCTTTGAATTGTGCTTCGTCGATGCGGCCTTCATGAGCACCCTCGACTTTTGCCTGAGAATAGAAAGGCACGAGCGTGGTATTTGCTTGCGCTTGGATTTCTTGGAGAAATAGTGTTAACTCGGGGCTTTTATTGCCGTAAATGAGTTGAAAGTGCACATCTGAACCGGCAGATTTCAACATGCTCATGATAGGGGTAATTCCGGAACCTGCAGCAAGTGCGACCACTTTTTTGTGTGCAGCTTGTAATAGGAAATTACCTTCGGGTTCGAAAACCACCAACGACTGACCCGCTTGGATTTTTTGCAGATAGCTAGATACTTTTCCGCCTTCTAAGCGCTTCACACCAATTGCTAAAGGCTCGTTTGGACCTGAGCAAATAGAATACGAACGGCGTTCAGGCTTACCATCAATTTCTACTTGGAGCGTGAGGTATTGCCCGGCCTGATATTGAAAATTCTTTTGGAGCGTCTCAGGGATTTCAAAGCTAATTTGTACAGCCTCTGTGGTGAGTTGACTTACCTTACTCACGAAAAGTTCATGCGCGCCTTTCGGAAGTTGCGCAGTTTTATTGGATTTAAATAGATCGAAAAGTCCCATAAAAATTAATCGTCAAATGAAATGAGTACGTCTGTGCTTTTTGGATGTGCCTGACAGGTAAGCACGTAGCCTTGTTCTACTTCTTCTGGTGTTAGGGCATAGTTGATATCCATAGTGACTTCTCCCCGGAGCACTTTGGCTTTGCAGGTACAACAAACGCCTCCTTTACAAGCAAATGGCGCGTCGGCACCAGCCTGATAAGCCGCATCCAGAATGGTAGGCCCCTGACTTGATAAATAAAAATTAGTGACCTCTCCATCCATAATGAGTTCAATTTTAGAGTCAAAAGCAGGTACTTGAACTGCTTCTTCAGCTCTTTTTTGAATTGGCTCGGCATGGAAAAGTTCGAAATGAATTTGGTTAGATGCTACACCGAATTGAACGAGCTCGTCTTTGGCGGCCAAAATCATTTGTTGCGGACCGCAAAGAAATGCGGCATCAATGGTTTGTCCTTTGAGAAAGGCTTGTAATAACTTTTGAATACGTTCGGTATCAATGCGACCTTTTAAAAGCGGAACACCAGTGTTTTCTCTAGAAAAAACATGAACGAGGTTGAGTTTATCGAGGTATTTATTTTTAAGTGCTTCGAGTTCATCTCTGAAAATAATTTCTGTTTGACCTTTATTGCCATAAAAGAAAGTCACGGTGCTGTTTGGCTCAGCTGTTAAAATGGTTTTGAGAATGGAAAAAATGGGCGTGACACCACTACCTGCCGCAATTAAAAGATAATTTTTTTGCGCTTTTGCGTCTGGTGTAAATTTAAAATTTCCCATTGGGGCCAATACCTCTAGGGTATCGCCTACTTGTAATTCATGATTGGCATAACCTGAAAAGACACCATCTGGAATTTGTTTGATCGCCACCCGCCATTCATTTTCATGCGGTGCACTACACAAAGAATAGGATCTTCTAAGTTCTTGATTTTGAATAGTTTTTTTAATCGTTAAATACTGACCTGCTTCAAAAGCAAAGTCATTTTCTATTGATGTTGGAACCGTAAATGCAACAGAAACGCAACCCGGTGTTTCGCGTCTGATTTCGGCTACCTCTAAAGAGTAAAACTTTGTTGACATAATTCAAATTATTCAGCTCCAAAAGTAAACAATTAACTTCAAGCCCTTGCAAACATTTCTCAATGAACAAACTGACGAGAATCATGTTTTGAAGGCGTGGTTATTTCCTATATTTGTTACATTCAAAAAGAAGCTTTATGACCCTTGCTGAACAAGAAAAAAGATTTCAAGAGAAAATAGACAACGAAATCAAGATTGAACCCAATGATTGGATGCCAGATGCGTATCGCCAGACCTTGATTCGTCAGATCTCTCAACATGCACATTCTGAAGTAGTTGGAATGTTGCCTGAAGGCAACTGGATTACACGTGCACCCAACTTGCGTCGCAAAGCAGTTTTGCTTGCCAAAGTTCAAGACGAAGCCGGACACGGTCTTTATTTATACTCTGCCATTGAAACACTCGGTGCAGATCGCGAGCAAACCATTGACGATTTACACAGCGGCAAGGCAAAATATTCTTCAATTTTTAATTATCCAGCGCTTACTTGGGCAGATATCGGTGCAATTGGCTGGTTAGTTGATGGCGCGGCTATCATGAATCAAGTGGCTTTGTGCAGAACCTCTTATGGTCCATATGCCAGAGCGATGGTCAAAATTTGTAAAGAAGAGTCATTTCACCAAAGACAGGGCTATGAATCGCTAATGGTATTATGCCAAGGTACTCCTGCTCAAAAAGCAATGGCCCAAGATGCCCTCAACCGTTTTTGGTGGCCGGCACTCATGATGTTTGGCCCTAATGATGCAGAATCTACGCACTCAGAACAATCTATGAATTGGAAAATCAAAAGATTTACCAACGATGAGCTACGCCAAAGTTTTGTAGATGCAACTGTGCCTCAAGCCGAGCTACTTGGCCTTACTATTCCAGATGCAAATTTACGTTGGAACGAAGAAAGAGGACATTATGATTTTTCTGAAATCAACTGGGACGAATTTTGGCAAGTTGTCAAAGGAAATGGTCCTTGTAACAAAGAGCGTATCGAAGCCAGAGTAAAAGCCAAAGAAAATGGTCTTTGGGTACGTGAAGCAGCAAATGCTTACGCCAAAAAACGAGCAATGAAAAAATCAGCCTAATAAAATTTTTAAGACAATGTCAAATTCAACTTGGCCACTTTGGGAGGTCTTCATCAGAAGTAAGCAAGGGCTTAATCACAAACATGTCGGTAGCCTCAGAGCTCCTGACGCTACCTTAGCCTTAGAAAATGCCCGTGATGTGTACACACGCAGATCAGAAGGCATCAGTATTTGGGTCGTAGAATCCGCAAACATTCATGCAACAGACATCGATGAAGTCGATTCATTCTTTGAACCTTCTGACACGAAAATTTACCGCCACCCTACTTTTTACGAAGTACCAGACGGTGTCAAACACATGTAAGCATGGAGCAAAAAGCACTTTTTGAATACGTTCTCCGCATGGCTGATGACAGCCTTATTTTAGGTCAGCGTCTTGGAGAATGGTGTGGCCACGGCCCCATTCTTGAAGAAGATATCGCCCTGACCAACATCTCCCTAGATTTAATTGGTCAGTCTATTAGTTTATTTGATTTAGCGGCAGCTCTGCAAGGTGAAGGGAAAACCCACGATGATCTTGCATTTTTGCGCTTTGAGAATCAATACAAAAATGTTCTATTAGTTGAACAGCCTAACGGTGATTTCGCCATGACCATTTTGCGTCAGTTCTTCTTTGATGCATTTCGCAAGCCGTTTTATGAAGCACTTTGCAAAAGTCCGATCACACAACTAGCAGCTATTGCAGAAAAATCCTTGAAAGAAACACGTTATCATTTAAAGCACACCTCCGAGTGGGTCATCCGAATGGGTGATGGCACAGAAGAGTCACACGCACGTGCTCAGGCAGCCATTGACCACTTGTGGCGCTATACTCATGAGCTTTTTTACGAAGATGCCATTGATGCCGAACTTCAAGCTGCAGCACAGGTTCCTTCGCTTAAGGCCATTGAAACTTCATGGCTCGAAACCGTTAAGGCGGTTTTTGCTGAAGCAACCCTCGAAATTCCGGCAAATAACTGGAAATTTGATGGAGGTAGACAAGGCAGACACTCTGAGCACATGGGCTACTTATTAGCCGAGTTACAGTACATGCAACGCGCTTATCCGAACATGCAATGGTAAGTCCTGAGCTCATCAGAACTTATTTACAAGAGGTCAAGGATCCTGAAATTCCGGTCTTGACCATCAATGACCTCGGAGTTGTTCAGCAGATATACGAAGCAGAAGGGGAGTGGGTAATAGAACTCACGCCCACCTATAGTGGTTGCCCTGCCATGCAACAAATTGAAGCAGATGTCTTAACAAAGCTTCAAGAAAAAGGGATTACTAATGCTCGTATTCAGCATGTTCTGAGCCCTGCCTGGACCACCGACTGGATCTCTGAAGAAGGCCGACACAAGCTCAGGCTCTACGGCATTGCACCTCCAGTCAATGAACCAGATAAATCTATTCTTTTTGCTGAGGCTCCAAAAGTTCCTTGCCCCAAGTGTCAGAGCACTTCTACGAAAATGGTCAGTCTTTTTGGAAGCACGGCATGTAAAGCACACTATCAATGCCTTACGTGTAAAGAGCCCTTTGATTACTTTAAGTGCCTGAAATAAAACAAGATATATCTTAAATATAAAGCGCTCACGTAGCGCTTTTTTATTTTTTTAGTACTATGTATTGCATAATACAGAATAAAACATATAACTTTGTATAAAATTTAACTGATGAATGTAGAAAATACACAGTCTCAAATGCGAAAGGGCATATTGGAGTATTGTATACTCGGCATCTTGAACCGAAAAGAGGCCTATCCTTCAGAAATTCTTGAGCAGCTCCGAAGCGCGCAACTTTTAGTTGTGGAAGGAACGGTTTATCCCTTACTCACCCGACTAAAAAATATGGAGTTACTCACTTATCGTTGGGAAGAGTCGACTTCAGGGCCACCGAGAAAGTACTACTCAATCACCGCCAAAGGACAACAATTCTACATAGAGCTTGAGCGCACTTGGCAAGAGTTGCAGCAGGCTGTTTTAAAAATCAATAAATAAGCAAGTCATGAATAAGACCATTTCCATTCACATCCAAGGATTTCCATTTGTTCTAGAAGAACAAGCCTATGAAGTGCTACAACAGTATCTTTCAGACTTAAGAAAAGTGCTCGAACACGAGGAGGGCCAGGACGAAATTATTCAAGATATTGAATTGCGAATTGTAGAGTTGCTTCAAGAAAAAGTATCCGCACAACAAGTGGTTCAATTAGATCAGATTCAACAAATCATTCAGTTGCTTGGCAATCCGGAGGTTTTCGGCGAAGAAGAATCCACAACAGCTGATCAAACGCGTCAGGAAAACACTGAACCAATGGCTGCGCACAAACGTTTTTTCAGAGATCCTGAGACTGCCGTTTTAGGTGGCGTTGCTAGCGGCGTTGCCGCTTACTTCAACATAGATGTCGTATTTGTAAGGGTATTTTTTGTCTTATTCACGATGGCCTTTGGTTCTGGAATCCCAATTTATATCATCCTTTGGATAGTTACACCACGTGCGCAGACAGCCAGCGAAAAATTACAAATGCGCGGCCGTGCGGTCAATGTAGAAAACATCAAGACTGAATTCAAGGAAGCAGCTGTGCGCGTGGAGAACAACGCCAAAAAGTGGTCGAGTCAATTTAGAGCGGGTTCTAACCTGAGTCAAGGGCTGCAGCGCTTTGTAAACTTCGTCAAGATGGCCTTTGGTGTTTTCTTGGTATTATTTGGCCTTAGCCTGATTATTAGCCTTGGCGTTTTTCTTTTTATCGATCCAGAA
>JBEBBE010000023.1:0-44028 GCA_041158525.1 Bacteroidota bacterium
TTTGCTCATGATCTTTTTGGTGCTTTTTAAAAGCACCAGTCTTTTTGCGCAGCAAAAGAGCTTTAAAGGCATGGACGCGCTGGCTCAAAATAACTTTGGAACAGCCCTTTCGCTATTTAAACAAGACCTCAATAAACATCCTTTAGCTGCCTACTATGGTTTAGCCACTTATTACCAGAGCGCGTTTGCACTGAATGCAGACAGTGCTTTTTATTATTTAGAAATATTTGATAATGGATGGGAACTTGCTGAACCCAAATTGAAACTCAAATTAGCAGAACAATGGGCTGTTTCTGACCAAAGCATTACCAGACGTTTCTATGAATTAGCTAGTCTTGAATTGAAGTCTTGCAACGCCGCGCCAAGTGTTGAGGCCTATGAGCGCTATATCTTGCGCTACCAAACATTTTTTCAAGATTCGGGGTCTCAAGATCGTTTTTCAAGCAAAATAGATTTCCAAGGACTCTACCAAACTGCAATCTTACAACGCGATGCAGTTGCGTATGATTTAGCGCTGAAGGACGGATCAGCAAATGCCATGTTGGTGTTTGTTGTTCAATACCCAAATGCGATTCAGGTGCCTGAGGCTCAGAATCGGTACAATAATCTGCTTTACTTTGAAAAAACCCAAACAGGTTCGGAGGCTGCGCTCATTGATTTTATAAAGGGTTTTCCGGAAAATCCTCATGTGATGGAGGCCTGGCAACGATTGTATAAAATTATAGAGCAACAAGGTACACTAGAAGCCTACGAACATTTCGTAAGAACCTATCCAGAAGCTCCGCAAGTACAAGAGGCCTGGAAGCAGGTCTATCGTCTGTATATGCAAGAATATAGCTTAGCGCGTTTGGAGTCATTCAAGTTAGCTTATCCGGATTATCCTGATTTTGAAGCTTTAAAGCAAGATGGTGCTTTGCTGTTTATGGTGTTTTATCCGTGGCTTGAAAACGAAAAGTTCGGGTACATCAATCAAGAAGGACAGTTGCTCATCAGTTGTCAGTACGAAGATGCTAGCCCATTCTATGACGGTCTTGCAATCGTCTCTAAGCAAGGTAAATACGGACTCATCAACAAGCGCAATGAGTCTGTTGTAGATTTGGTTTACGACGAGATTCTAGAGCCACACGACCAATTTTTTATTGCGCAGCAGCAAGGTCGTTATGGTTTGCTCAATCAGCAAGGAAAGACCGCAATTGCTTTTAAATACACAGAAATACAGCGTCTAGACAACGGACAATATTTGTTAGAGGACACTTCTGGATTTTACCTTCTCAATAATGCAGCACAGCAATTGAGCAGTATTCCGATGGTTTATGAAGAGGTGGCGCAATACCTAAGTGGCTTAGCGGCTGATTCTCTAGATCAACAAATTGCCATTGAACAACAGGGAAGTAGTCAAACGCTTGTTTCAAGTCCACTACCACAAGTATTTACTAAAAATGGCAAAAAGGGTTTGAAATTAAGCAATAAAGAGCTTTTGCCTGCCTCCCTTGAAGACATCGCACCATTCACAGGAATTTACGCCATCGCCAAGAAAAAAGGTAAATATGGTATTATTGATACCCAGGGAAAAACCATTTTGAATTTTGAATACAGCACCATTCGCTTTGTGACAGGTTTAGGATATTTAATTGAGCAAAATGGTTTGCTCGGGGTGTATGACCCTGCTAATGGTTTTCTGGTGCCGCTTGCTTTTGACGGAATCAAACCTTTTGAAAGTAAGTACATTTTGGTCAGTTTGGCAGGTAAAGATGGTTTACTAGATTTAAAAGGTAAAGAGGTTTTAGCGCCAAGTTATCAAAGAATTAGTCGTTTTGATTCGCAAACTTTAGTCCTTGTTCAGGATCAAAAATTGCTTTATTTTTCTGAAACCAGTCGACAATTTATTACTAGAAAACCATGAGTTGGCAGCTGAAATCGGAGCATTATTTGAAGGCGCTTGTTGTGGTTGCAAGTGTCTACATGGGTGTATTCGTTTACTTAGAGTTATCAACTGTGGTAAAGGAAGACCTCATTCAAGGGGAGGAGCTTTATGAGGTTCAGCTTGAACAACTTGACGAAGCGCAAAAGATTGAAATGCGCGAAGAGATGAACTTGCAACAAGCGCAAGAAATGAGAAGTATCGCTCGTGATCTCAATGATGCAAGACCTGCCTCCGAGCAAGATTGGTCTACCCAAGTAGCAGGGCAGGGGCAAGCTAATCCGGAGCAAAGCGCACGAGATTACGAAGCTCAAGTATTTGCAGAAACAGGCGGTGAGGCTGCTCGCGCACAAATTAGGCAGCAAAGCCAAGCCCGAATTCAACAACTCAAACAACAGGGGCAGCCACAAAGCAGCAATCCGAGCCCAGCATCGGGTAGCCCTAATCAGTATGCCGGAGCTGTCATGGTTGATTTCAGTGTCACTGGGCGCTCGGCTTATGAGCGCAACACTTGGTATGTCAGAAATCCGGGCTACACCTGCGGTTTCAATGCTGCGGGAACTGTCTATATTGAAATTGAAGTTGCAGGTTCTGGTAGGGTGTCAAGTGCGCAATACATCGCTGCAAAAAGTTCAAATGCGAGCCCTTGTATGATTGAGCAGGCGCTCAAATATGCCAAGATTTCTCGTTTTACAGACGGAAGCTCAGCAGCTAAAGGCTATATAAAATATCGCTTTGAAGCGCAGTAAGCCGCTTTGTTTACAAAAATCCACTTGACGAAATATTAAGCAATATATTGATGAGATATTAAATAATATTTTTATCTTTGAGTCAAACATTGTGGATCATGTATATCGCTCAAAACCTCAAAAACATTCGTAAAAGGTGTGGTCTTTCTCAAGAAGAAATGGCGCAAAAGCTCAAGCTCAATCGTTCAACCTATAGCGGTTATGAAAACGAGGTGGCTCAGCCCAACTTAGAAACCTTATTGCTGCTCGCTCAGCAAGAAAAGCTCCCTCTTGAAGCTATCTTAACAACAGATCTTGCAAAGCTTTCACAAGCAGAATACGACGCGCTGTGTGGCGTCTGGAAGCAAGGTGCCAGTGGGCAAAACCTGCGCGTGCTCACTACAGTTGTCAATGAAGACAACGAAGATACCATCGAACTCATCCCTGAAAAAGTAAGAGCGGGCTATACTTCTGGTTACGCTGATCCTACCTATTTGCAAGAACTACCCACTTTGCGCCTCCCTTTTTTATCAAAAGACCGCAAATACAGAGCTTTTCCAATTGCCGGAGACTCCATGCCGCCGGTTGTTCATGGCTCCTATGTAGTAGGCGAGTTTGTCCAAGATTGGTTGGGTTTACCTACTTCTGTTCCCTGCGTCATCGTTACCAAAGACGATGGCATTGTTTTCAAATACCTCCACAATCACCTCAAAGAAAGGCAAGCATTTACCTTGGTTTCTACCAATCCACTTTATGCTCCTTATGATGTCCCTGTAGCTGAGGTTCTAGAAATTTGGCGCTTCGTTTCTTACATTTCCAGAGAACTTCCAGATATCCAGCTTGATCACGCTAGTATCGGAGCAGGTTTGCGTTCTATTCAAGAAGATTTGCAAAAAGCACTTCAACTCCGTAAATAGACGGACGCCAAAACTTTCCCGTTCCGTAGTTTCTGCGTATCTTTGCACTTCAATTATTTATACTATGACCATCGATGTTTCTTTTCCGGATGGCAACGTTCGTAAGTATGACGCCGGAACTACTGCATTACAAATTGCACAATCTATTTCAGAAGGTTTAGCAAGAAATGTACTTGCTGCCAAAGTAAATGATACCGTTCAAGATGCTACTTTGCCACTACAGCAATCTTGTAGCCTGCAGTTGCTCACCTGGAATGACCTCGAAGGAAAGTCAACCATGTGGCACTCCTCTGCTCACCTCATGGCAGAAGCCCTAGAGTTTTATTATCCTGGCATCAAGTTGGCCATTGGCCCGCCAGTTACCAATGGTTTCTACTACGACGTAGACCTCATGGACCACAGTATCTCAGAGAAAGATCTCGAGAAAATTGAAGAAAAAATGAAAGAGTTGGCGCGCCAAAAAAATCCTTTCATTCGTCAAGAAATTTCTAAGGCCGAAGCCATCGCCTATTTTCAAGAAAAGCAAGACCCATACAAACTAGAATTGCTTTCCGAATTGCAAGATGGCACCATCACTTTTTATACGCAAGGTAATTTCACCGACCTCTGTCGTGGTCCGCACATCCCAGATACCGGCTTTATCAAAGCCGTAAAACTTACTGCAATTGCGGGTGCTTACTGGCGTGGCGATGAAAAAAACAAACAACTTACCCGTATCTACGGCATCACTTTTCCAAAACAAGCTGAGCTCACTGAATACCTTGAAAAAGTAGAAGAAGCAAAGCGTCGTGACCACCGTAAATTAGGTAAAGAACTCGAGCTTTTTACCTTTAGCCAGAAAGTAGGGCAGGGCTTGCCACTTTGGTTGCCTAAAGGAGCAGCTTTGCGTGAGCGCTTGGAAAATTTCTTGAAAAAAGCCCAAAGAAAAGCGGGTTACCAACAAGTCATTACGCCGCATATCGGTAACAAAGAACTATACGTAACTTCAGGTCACTACGAAAAATATGGTGCCGATTCTTTTCAGCCCATTCGTACGCCAGATCCAAATGAAGAGTTCTACTTAAAACCAATGAATTGTCCGCATCACTGCGAAATATTCAAAAGTAAACCAAGATCCTACAAAGACTTACCTGCTCGCTTCGCCGAGTTCGGTACCGTTTATCGTTATGAACAATCCGGAGAGCTCCACGGTCTTACACGTGTAAGAGGCTTTACCCAAGATGACGCCCATATCTTCTGTACCCAAGATCAAGTAAAAGAAGAATTTAAAAATGTCATCGACATCGTGCTTTATGTATTGAAAACCCTCAAGTTTGAAAACTACAAAGCTCAAATTTCTCTCCGTGACAAAGTGAATCGCTCGAAGTACATTGGATCTGATGAAAATTGGCAGAAAGCTGAGCAAGCCATCATTGATGCCGCTGCTGAAAAAGAATTGCCAACAGTTGTTGAATATGGTGAAGCCGCATTTTATGGCCCTAAACTCGATTTCATGGTGCAAGATGCCTTGGGTCGTGAGTGGCAGCTCGGTACCATCCAAGTAGACTACAACTTGCCAGAGCGTTTTGAATTAGAATATATCGGCGCCGATAACCAAAAACATCGCCCGGTCATGATTCACCGTGCGCCTTTTGGTTCTATGGAAAGATTCGTTGCTGTTTTACTCGAGCACTGTGCAGGTGATTTCCCTTTATGGTTGTCAACCGAACAATTTATTGTGTTGCCGATCTCTGAGAAATACAACGACTACGCAGAAAAAGTTTTAGAATTCCTAAATAATTCCGATATTCGCGGACTTATTGACGACCGCAACGAGAAAATCGGAAAGAAAATTCGCGATGCGGAATTGAAAAAAGTACCTTTTATGCTTATTGTTGGCGAGAAGGAAGCCGAAACCGAAGCAGTCTCAGTTAGACAGCGCGGCGTCGGGGACCACGGCAGCATGAACCTGGACAACTTTGCGGCTTTGATCCAGGAAGCAATTGCCGCGGAATTGGCTTAAGTTGAACTGAAATACTGAATGAGAAGAAACTCAAAACCGTTTGTAAAAAGAGAAGAGGCAGCACAGCACCGCATCAATGATAAGATTTTTGCGTCTGAAATTCGCCTTGTTAATGATGGTGAAGAACCTCAAGTGATGAGCGTTGCCAAGGCAATTGCACTCGCTGAAGAACAAGAACTTGACCTCGTTGAGATTTCTCCAAATGCCAATCCGCCTGTTTGTAAAATCATGGACTACAAAAAGTTCATTTACAACCAAAAGCGCAAGCAAAAAGAATTAAAAGCGAAGCAAAGCAAAGTGATTCTCAAAGAAATCCGTTTCGGACCCAATACCGATGATCACGATTTCGCTTTCAAATTGGCTCATGCCAAAAAGTTCCTCGAAGAAGGCAGTAAGGTGAAAGCCTATGTTTTCTTCAAAGGACGAACCATTGTGTTCAAGGACAGAGGTGAGATTTTATTGCTCAAGTTTGCTCAAGAACTTGCCGATTTAGGTGCGGTAGAACAACTACCAAAACTAGAAGGTAAAAAAATGATCTTAATGATCAACCCGAAAAAGAAATAAGAAGCTGATATATAAGTTTAACACACAAAAAAGGAAGTCAAATGCCTAAAATGAAAACAAAATCCAGTGCAAAGAAGCGATTCACCATCACTGGAAGTGGCAAAATCAAGCGCAAGCACGCGTTCAAGAGTCACATCCTTACCAAAAAGGCTACAAAACGTAAGCGCAATCTTACGCATGCAGGTTTGGTACACGATGCAGACCTCTCGAATGTTAAGTTGCAATTGTGCATGAAATAGTCACTTAACGGTTATTAAATTGTAGAACCCGGCTCCGAGTCCCTAAGTCTTCTTTAGAAGCACTCCCCGCCAAAAAATTTAAAAAATATGCCAAGATCAGTAAATCACGTTGCATCAAGAGCTCGCAGAAAGAACTTGATGAAATTGGCCAAAGGTTACTTTGGTCGTCGTAAAAATGTCTGGACAGTAGCAAAAAACGCCATTGAAAAAGGTTTAGTTTATGCTTACTCAGGACGCAAGCAAAAGAAAAGAAATTTCCGTTCACTCTGGATTACCCGTATCAATGCTGGCGCACGCCAACACGGTATGAGCTATTCACAGTTCATGGGAGCCGTTCACAAAAGTGGTATCGAATTAAATCGCAAAGTACTTGCTGATTTAGCCATGAACCACCCAGATGCTTTCAAAGCAATCATCGAGACGGTTAAAAAATAAGTTTGCAAACTATATCAGCTTAAAGCCATTAGTCTCAGATTAATGGCTTTTTTTATTGCTATTTTTGTCACTTTTTAAAATAAAAATGAGTTTTCATCGTTCATCTGCCATGGCTCTTCGCTACCTCTTGCCCCTTGTCTTGCTCCTGAGCGCTTGTGTGAAAAACAATCCGGATCCATCTTGGCTAGAAGTCAACGAATGGACACTAGAGGCAAACCCATCGTTAAGTGGAGAAGAGGGCGAGCTCACCCACAAAATCACAGATGCTTGGGTATATATCGATGATAAACTAATCGGTGTTTTTCAGGTTCCTTTTAAAATTCCAATTCTTAAATCTGGCCCTTGTAATATCCGTTTATACCCAACTATTCGTATCAACGGATTTCAGGCAAATAAAATAAAGAATGACCAAATGGTTCCGTACGACATTGCGGCAACCTTGGTTCAAAATCAGACTTTTACAATCAATCCAGTAACCCATTATAAGGACAATGTTAGTTTTTGGATTGAAGATTTTGAAGACATCAATATCAAACTAACCGACGACCCAAATACGTCTTCAGCAAATTTGAATTTAGCCAATGATTCTTTAAAGTGGTTTAATGGCAACTATTATGGAAGGGTGTTGTTGTCACCACAAGATTCTATTTGGATAGCCTATACCAATCAGGATCAACAATTGACTATTCCAAAAGGAAGACAAGCCATTCTTGAAATGGATTATTGCAATTCAATTGACTTCACGCATTATTTGCTTTTTGTGAATGCGGGTGGTACTACCGAGAATCCGATGATTACAATGGTAAATCCACCTAAAGGAAAACCGCTGGTTTGGAAAAAGATTTATCTAGAACTCAACGAAGTCATTGGTTATGGGCCAAATAATACCAATTATGTACAGGCATTCAAGGCGTTTTTCGATGACTCGGTTGCCAATAACCTAATTCTAATAGATAACATTAAAGTGGTTTATTTCCCGTGAAAGATCGCTTTTGGATAGCATGTTTGGTGAGCATTGATTATTTCAGTGCAGCATTTGCATGGGCACTTTTCTTTTACCTCAGGCAAGTCTTTATTGAACAGCATGCTTTTCATCCCGACCAAAATTTTTTATTAGGAACATTTTTGTTACCCTTATTTTGGCTTGGTTTTTACCTGTTGCAAGGGACTTATCATGACGTGCGCAGGCTTTTTAGAATGAAAGTCTTGCTCATGAGTTTGGGTGCTACTTTCTTTGGTACAATTGTATTATTCTTCACCCTGCTACTCGACGATCAAATCCAGACCTACCAAAGTTACTATCAGTTAACTACTTGGCTATTTGCCATCCATTTCACCTTATTGGCTTTTTCAAGAATCTTGTTTACCACAGTTTTAATCAGTTATATCCGCGCAGCGGGTCATGGCTTCAGGACTTTAATTGTCGGTGGTAATGAAAGGGCGCTTGAAATTTATCATGAACTCACGGCAAGCCCGAACATGATCAATTATTTTGTGGGCTTTATTCAAGTTAATGGCCGAGATAACTTGCTTTCTGGGCTCTTGCCTCATTTGGGCAAAACACCTGAAATTGAACAAGTACTTGAATCACAACAAGTAGAGGAGGTAATTATTGCCGTTGAAAGCTCAGATCACGACCGACTTAAAGACATTATTGCGCGTATTGACAACGGAAAAATTCGCATTAAGGTCTTGCCTGACATGTACACCATTTTGGCAGGCTCTGTCGAAATGACCAATATTTACGGTGCCTTACTCATAGAAATCAATCCGGATGTCATGCCTTATTGGCAAAGGGCCATTAAACGTCTTATGGATATCGTTCTTTCTTTTATAGCGCTCATTGCACTCATTCCTTTTTTCATTTTTTCTGCCATAGCAGTACGCCTGTCTTCGCCTGGTCCAATCTTTTTCTTGCAGGATCGCGTCGGTTTGAATGGGAAGAATTTCAAGATCATCAAATTTCGCACGATGTACGTTGATTCTGAAAAGTCAGGGCCGCAATTATCTAGTGAAGGAGATCCACGCATTACACCTATAGGGCGCTTCATGAGAAAAACAAGGCTCGATGAATTCCCACAGTTTGTCAATGTGCTTCTTGGTCAAATGTCATTGGTGGGCCCAAGACCTGAAAGACAATTTTACATTGATCAGATTGTTCAAGTCGAACCACAATATACCCATTTAACAAGAGTGAGGCCGGGCATTACTTCCTGGGGGCAAGTCAAATTTGGCTACGCAGAGAACGTAGATCAAATGTTGCAGCGCATGAAATTTGATTTGATTTACCTGAAAAACCGCAGTCTAGTTTTAGATATCAAAATCATGTTTTATACCGTGATAATCGTTTTCAAAGCACAAGGAAAGTAATCTTTGCTAGATTCAGAGATTATGTGTATCTTTGCACCCTTAATTAACTAATTTATTAATCTGGGTTTCGTACCCTAAACAGTAAAGTACAATGGCAACACGCATTCGTCTTCAAAGACACGGTAAAAAAGGCAAACCATTTTTTCATTTGGTAGCTGCAGATAGCCGTGCAAAACGCGATGGTAAATTCATCGAAAAACTCGGAACTTATAACCCAACTGCTAATCCTGCTGTGATCGACATCAACTTCGACGCAACACTTACTTGGGTTCAAAATGGTGCTGAGATGTCTGACACTGCTCGTGCTATTCTATCTTACAAAGGAGTTTTGTACAAAAATCACTTGCTTAACGGCGTGAAAAAAGGTGCATTAACTGCTGAGCAAGTAGAAGAGCGTTTCAACAAGTGGTTGGCTGACAAAGAAGCAAAAATTGACAACAAAATTTCTGGTTTAGCAAAAAGTGCTGAAAAAGCAAAAGCTGATCGCTTAGCTGCTGAAGCTGCTACAAACGCTGCAAAAGCTGCTGCTGTAGAAGCTAAAAATGCACCAGTAGTAGAAGAGGTTGCTGAAGAAGCACCAGCAACTGAAGAAGTTGTAGCTGAAGAAGCACCAGCAACTGAAGAGGTTGTAGCTGAAGAAGCACCAGCAACTGAAGAGGTTGTAGCTGAAGAAGCTCCAGCAACTGAAGAAGTTGTAGCTGAAGAGGCTCCTGCTGCTGAAGAAGCTCCTGCTGCTGAAGAAGCATCAGAAGAAGCTGCTGCTGAATAAGCATATGCAAATTCAAGATTGCTATTATTTAGGTCTTATCGCGAAACTTCACGGATTCAAAGGTGAAGTTTCGCTGTTTTTAGACGTTACTGACCCGAGTTCTTATCAGGGTCTAGATGCTTTGTTTCTCGACATCAACGGGCAACTCACTCCTTTTTTTATAGAGGGTTTTAAACTCAAAAACAAGGGTTTTGCAGCTGTTAAATTTGAAGGTGTAGAAACAGAGGAAGCGGCCAAAAGGTTGCTTAAAAAGAAGGCTTATCTGCCTTTAGAAATTCTCCCAGAGCTTGATCAAAGCTCATTTTATGACCACGAGGTTATTGGTTACAAGGTTTTTGACGCTGAGAAAGGCGCCATCGGTTTAGTGCAAGATGTCATCGACATGACTGCTAATCCACTTTTGCAACTCGATCACAACGGTACAGAAATCCTAATTCCTATTTTTGAGGGTCTCATTGAAAAAGTAGACCGCAAAAAAAAGGAGCTTTTTATCAAAGCTCCTGAGGGTCTTATTGATCTTTATGTTGCTTAGGTAATTTATGTTGCTTAAGTAATTGATCAAATCACAATTAATTAATTTTTATTACCCAATAATGGCTACTTATTTAAGTAGACCCATGGCAATTTTCATGCGAATGACTTTTTTTGCTGCGGCATCAACTTGTGCTTTGAAAGCGGGGTCTTTGCGGTAATGAGCTAAAATCTCTGCATGCGCTTTTTTAGCATCAACAGGCATTAATACGATATCGCAACCAGCAGCGACAGCCTTGTAAGCACACTCAGGTACAGCAACAACACCACCCATGTTCATGGCGTCTGTAACCACCAAACCTTTAAAGCCCATCTCATTTTTGAGTAAATCAGTAACAATAGTTTTGGAGCAAGTGGCAGGTAAACCGTTTGTTTGATATTTAGTATTGTTTTGAACTGCAATATGAGCAACCATAATAGAAAGCACACCTTGGGCAATAAGCGGCGGGTAGTTTTGTATTTCTTTGAGTTCGCCATCAATCATTTGTAATGATTTGTGTGTATCTCCTGAAACGAGGCCATGGCCAGGGAAGTGCTTGGCTGTAGCGATGATGTTTTGTTGTTGCGTTTCTTCGATGAAAGCACCAGACCACGGAATAATATTTGCAGGTACCGCTCCGAAACTTCTAAAACCAACAGTAGCATTTGGCGACATATCTACAACCGGAGAGAAATTGTAATTGATTCCGATATCATTGAGGTCCTTGGAAATCGTCTTGGCACAAGCTCTGACTTCATCAATAGATTTCATTTCATTGGCCTTTTTCACAAGTGTCGAGCCCGCAATTTTGCGATTCACAAGGCTCGGTTCGGCATCAGCGCTATATAAAAACGGCAAGTTTCCGTAGGTTTTATTCTGTTTTTCAAAATCTTGAATCCAAGATGTAAAACCCTCTTTAGTTCCGTTGAGCATAAGAACGCCTCCAATGATGCGCTCTTTAATGTGTTGATCAATAGTGGTTTTTTCTTGACCTAAACGACCTACTGCCGGCATAATGAGTTGGGCAACAATTGCGGTATCATCTAGGCTTGAAAAAACTTTTTCGACGGCTGCATCGAGGTCTTTGTTGTCTTGAAGAAAATCTTGCAGTTTAAACTCAGTTTGAATGTGTACGACTTCAGGTTTTGGTATTTCCTTTTTTGGTGTTTGAGCACAGCTATTAAAGAGCAATCCGATGCTCAGGAGACTTAATAATGGTAATTTCATATTTCAAAGATATATTTTTACAACCAATTGGAATCAGGCAGCGTCTTGATTTAAATTATTTTATGATGAGAAAACTGCTAATTACCCTTCTATTTGGTTTTATATTATTTCCATTTTGCTCTTTTTCACAGAATTTTTACAACCGTGACACCATTCAAGTCATTGAAATTTTCTTTTCGTTTGCTAACTGGGATGCGCAGCTCGATGCCAATGAAGCGGCTGAAACCTATATCTATGCTGATTCGGTAAGAATTAATGGTCAAAGTTTTGATTCTTGTGGTGTTCGTTATAAAGGGAATAGCTCTTACAATCCCAATAATCAGAAAAACCCATTGCACATTGAACTAAATACCATCAAGGGCAATCAAGATTACGACGGCATCAAGGATATCAAACTTTCGAATTGCTATAAAGATCCTTCCATGATTCGTGAGATTTTGTCTTACCAAATTTTAGAAAACTACATGGATTGCCCAGGTTCGAACTTTGCTAGGGTCTATATCAATGGGCAGTACCGTGGGGTTTATACCAATAATCAATCCATCAACGACGATTTCAACCTCGCACATTATTATCAAGCCGATGACACCTATTTTAAATGTAATCCGCAAGGAGGTGCAGGCCCAGGTGGAGGAGGGGTGAGCCCAGATCTTAAATATCTAGGTGCTGATAGCAGTTTATATGCCAATGGTTATGAGTTGCAAACAAATTTCGGTTGGAATCGTTTGGTAGCGTTGTGTAATACCCTCAACAATGATTTTCAAAATATTGAAAATACACTGGACATCGATCGCGCTATTTGGATGCTCGCTTTTAACAATGTTTTAGTCAATCTAGATTCTTACAGCGGGGCTTTTCGTCAAAATTATTACCTAAGCTGGGATAAAAACGGTCGTTTTGTGCCAACCGTTTGGGATGTCAACATGAGTTTTGGAGGTTTCCCTGGTGGTACTGGTGGCGGCGCTTTTACTCCTTCTAGCTTAGATCCATTCTCGAATGCCACTTCAGCCAATCATCCCTTGATTAAACAAATCATGGCAAATCCTTTATATAAGCGCATGTACATGGCGCATGTGCGTACCATGGTTCAAGAGATGTTCGCCAGCGGACAGTACGAAACTTGGGCCAACAACCTCATGACGCTTGCTGATTCCTCGATTCAAGCTGATCCTTTTAAGTTCTATACCTATACGCAGTTTCTTAATGGGCTAACAACGGCGGTTACAGGAGGCGGTGGGCCTGGTGGAGGGGCTAGCATCCCTGGCATCAAAGCGCTAATGGATGCACGCGCGCAGTTTTTTAGTACCAATGCCGCTTATCTTTTAAGTGCTCCGAGTATCTTAAATCATGGCTGCAGCACCGCAAATCCAATTTATGGTTCTACAATAACCATTACCGCTCAGGTTTCCAATGAAACAGCTGTTTATTTAGGATACCGAACAGATCATACTTTGAAATTCAATAGAATTCAAATGTATGACGACGGCGCCCACAATGACGGCCTAGCAGGTGATCACCTTTACGGCGCTAATTTTCCGGTGAATGGTCTTACCATTGAATATTATATTTATGCCGATAACAACAATGCAGGTTTGTTTTCTCCTGCACGTGCCGAGCACGAATACCATACACTTGCAGTTAGTTTTCCTGCGCCAAATGTCGGTGCAATCCTGATCAATGAAGTCCTTGCGTCTAATTCAACTACTAACCTTGATCCAAATGGTCAGGCAGAAGACTGGGTAGAACTTGTCAATACCACGAGTACTCCGATTGATTTAGCTGGCTTTTATTTATCCGATGACCCCATGAATTTAATGGAATGGCCTTTTCCGGCCGGAACAATTATTCCTGCAAACGGCTATTTATTGGTTTGGGCAGATAACGACGTCAATGAAAGTGGTTTGCATAGTAATTTTAAATTGAGTAGCGCCGGTGAATACGTTTCGCTATCATTAGGTTTGTCGGTTTATGATCAAGTTACTTTTGGTGTGCAAAGCCCAGATATTTCCTACGCGCGTTGCCCAGATGCAGGTTTAAACTTTGCACAAGTGACCCCATCACCATTGGCAGTGAATACTTGTGATGTTGGCGTAATCGAACAAAATTTGCAGGTACAGGTTTATCCGAACCCATTCCAAGACGAGCTTTTCATTGACAATCAAGAAAATGGTGCTCAGCTTCAAATCTTGGATGTAAATGGTCGCGTACTTTTGAATCAAGACCTACCCTTAGGCAAATTAATTGTTCCAACACAAGCTTGGTCGAGTGGATTGTATATCGTTCAAATTGAGCATGCCCAATTCAAACAGACACTAAAAATAGTGAAGTAAAGAAGAGAATCCTTGTGGCTATATTTGAAAGAACCCCTTCTTTGAGTAGGGGTTCTTTTTTTTAACGTTTTTTCTTGGGTTTGCCATACTTCTCTTGCATGGCTTTTTTGTGATTGTAGCGCACGTTCACTTTTTTATTTTTCGCCTTTTTCTCGTGGAAAGATGCGCCAACGCTGTCGCGTTTTGGCAGTTTGATTAACTTACCAGGAATGGCCAACTTTGGTTTTTCGAACTCCAACATTTCCTCCGTGAACAAAACATCCTCGGGAACAGCTGAATAATCAAGTTTCTTTTGCATCAGTGCCTCAATGGCCGCCATTGTATCAGCATCTTTTTCTGAGACAAAAGTGACGGCAAGTCCATTTTTATCAGCACGTCCGGTTCGTCCTATACGGTGAATGTAGTTTTCAGTATTTTCAGGAAGGTCAAAATTGATAACTTGTGTGACATCTGTCACATCGATACCGCGAGCAATCAAGTCGGTGGCAATCAGGATCTTGATTTCTCCATTTTGAAACTGCTGTACGGTTTGGAAACGGAAGTTTTGTGCTTTGTTGGAATGGATGATCCCGAGTTCAGTAGGGTATTCTTCGGTAATTGTGTCGTGGAGGAGGTCCGCTAAAGCGCGCGAACTGACAAAGATGAGTATTTTGTCAGTGTCCGTACTATTTTGCAAAAGGTGCTTGAGTAAAGCTACTTTTGACAAGAAATTTGGAACTTCAAAAAGCAGTTGGTCAATTTTATCGAGCGGAGCGCCAGCGCGTGCTGCTTCAATCCGAGCAGGGTTCAAGAGCTGAGCGTCAAGAAAGTCGGCAACCTCTTCGGAAAGCGTCGCGGAAAACACCATTGTTTGTCTTTTGGCAGGCAAAAATTCAAAAATACGCAAGAGCTGTGGTCTGAAACCTAAACTGAGCGTCTCATCAACTTCGTCGATCACGACTTTTTTAATGTCCTTAAGTTGTAAAGAACCACTTGCTGCTAAGTCAATAATGCGCCCTGGGGTGCCTACAAGGACATCTAAGCCCTGTAAGACCATTGCCACTTGTGTATTCATGTTGGTGCCGCCATAAACGCCTCCAACGGCAACATTCATGTAAGGAGTTAGTTTTTCTACTTCACTGACTACTTGCGCAACGAGTTCACGCGTCGGCACAATGATCAAGATTTGTGGATGCGGATCTTTGGAGAATTTCCACATACACAAACAGGGCAAGAGGTAAGCTAAGGTTTTTCCAGTTCCTGTTTGCGCGATACCAATTGTGTCTCTACCAGACATCATGACATTAAAACTTGCTGCCTGTATGGTAGTTGGTGTTTGATAGCCTAAATCAATTAAGGCATTTCGGATTGGTTTTTTTAAATTGAGTTCTTCAAATGTCATGAGTGCAAAGATGCCAAAAAATAAGGAGCAAAAAAAAAGACGCTGTATGAGCGTCTTTTCTATGAGGGGTTTAATTTGAGTGCTAAGTTAGATTATTCGTGCTTGTCCTGGTGTGCTTTGCCACCTTCTTGCATTCTTTCTTGTCTTTGTTCTTTCATTTCTTTTCTGAGCGCTTCGAATTGTGCAGCAGTGAGCACATTCTTGAGCATTTCAATTCTTGCTTCCTGATTGGAGCGGATGATTTCCTTTTTTTGTTCTTCAGTAAAATTACTAGTTAGAATGCCTTCGTTTTTCTGAGCGATACCGAGGTTGATGGTATAGACTTGTTCTTTTTGAGCTTCAGTTAATTGGAGTTCAGCAGTCATTTTCTCAGTGAGGAACTTAGCACGCTGTTCAGGGCTCTGCTGTTCATTATTAGTGCTTTTCGCAGGGGCTTGCGCAAAAGAAAGCACAGTGAACATAAAACCAATAGACAGTAGAAAAAACTTTTTCATAAGAACGAATTAAATAAAACTTTCGACGAATTTACATAAAAATGTTACAAGTATTGTGCCGGTCATCTGAGGCTTTCGCTTAACTTCGTGTAGCCATGAGAATTGTAGCAGAAACCACAACACTGAAACGCAAGTATGAGCAAGAAGTTGCCTTGCGCCCAGATTTTGGTTTTTTTGATCAGATTTGGGTACAGGATGCCCTTCATGTTCATTGGGCTTATGTGCAAGATGCTCATGGAAATGTACTTTTGAGACTTCCCTTTTCTAGGAAATGGGGCGTAACGGCCTATTTACAACCTTTGTTCATGCGTGAACTCAAATTGCTCCATGAAGATCAAAAAAAGGATGTGCTAGGCTTTCTGCAAAGAAAAAGTCTGTTGCACCTAAATATTGCTGGATCAGAACCTGACGCGTCTAATCAGGGTATGTATCAAGTTTTAAAATGGGAGCAGGGTATTGATGCCATTCGGTCTGCTTATTCAGCGAACATCAAGCGCGTTTTGAAAAAAGCAACAAACCTCCAACTTGAAACCATTAGCTATCAGGCTTTTCAAGAATTTTTCACGGCTCAAAAAGGGGAGAACCTAGGGAATTTAAATGCAGCTGCCTGGCAACGCTTATCTCATTTATTTGCACTTGCCCAAGAGAAAAATGCAGCTAATTGTTACGGTGCTTTTGAGCAAGGGTCTTTGGTAGCGGTAGCTTTGTTTTTTAATTGGAATAACAAGCTCTACTTTATGAAGGGAACCCTCAATGCCGCGGGAAAGGATATTGGAGCACTTGTTTTTATTTTAGATGCTGTTTTGGAGAAAAGTGCCGCAACGCATCATTCCTTAGATTTTATTGGGTCTAACCAAGAAAGTATTGCGCAATTTTACCGAAAATTTGGCGCTATAGACGCCTATTATCAGGTGGTGAAAGGTTACTTGCCTTTCGTCTGATTACTTTTCTTTTTTAGCCACCTATCGTTAGAGCTCTTCAAGATGAACCTTTTTTGGATCAGTGAAATAGGAGCTCATCTACAAATAACCAAGTTGGATTTCCTGCGCCTAAATGCCATGAAGGCAGTTTTCCAGGGTTGCTTATTGTGTATTTTAAGTACTTGTATTTTAGGTTTTTATCATTGTCTAGCTGAATAATTACTTCAGATTTATAAGGGCTTTTGTCAGTGGCGGTTGCAGCAGGAAGCGTCTTTTGTGCCACAACAAAATAGGTTTTGCCATCAAGGCTCGCTTCCACTTGAATGGCGCTTGGGGCAAAAATCCAAGATTTGTGATCTCGGATGTAAGAAACACCGACTTCTGAAATGCTGCGGGCATCTTTGAAGGTAATGAGTCCAACCACATCTTGCTGATAAAATCCTTGGTAATCTCCGGTTCTAAATTCATTGCCACCGCGTAGGCCGTCAATAAGCGCAGCAGGCCCAGAGGCTGCATACTGATTGGAATATTTGCTTTGTAATTCAAACTGGATATCCGGATTTTTTTTAATGAAGTTCGCAGTAACCGTTGGGCTTGTGAAATTGCTTAAATTTTTAACGTTTGCAGCTTGTGTGCTCGCCTTAATACTGATGCTTGTATTTTCCTTAATGTAAAATGGTTTTTGATAGACTTTCCATTCATCGCTGTTCATTTGAAAATAGTACACAATTGTATTTTTTTCACTGTGTAGTTGAGCGCTCCCAATTTCAATCAATAATGAATCGTTAAAGACGCGTTGTTCAGTCTTGATAAAAGGAACAGGCGTGATCATCTCGGGTAATTGTACAGCATTCGTATTTTTCTTGACTGCTGGTTTTTGAGGGCTGGCACCCATTTCAAATTGTAAAAGACCACCTTGCATGAGTTGCTCGTGGCTAATTTGCAGATCAGGAAGGCTTTGACCGTTCCAAAGTACCGCTTGTACGTAGCAATTGGTGGCGCTCTGATTATTGCATTTGATTTGTAAGCTCTTTCCGTTTTCAAGACGAATGGTCGCACTATTGATGTTTGGTCTTCCGATTTGGTAAACGGGTTTTCCTGGTGCAATAGGATAAAGCCCAAGTGTGCTGAGCACATACCAAGCACTCATTTGTCCGCAATCTTCATTGCCAGCCAAGCCATCGGGGGCATTTTGGTACATTTCTTTTAAAATACGGTCCACATAAAACTGCGTTTTATAGGGTGCATTTGTAAAATTGTACAAATAGGCCATATGATGCGAAGGTTCATTTCCGTGTGCATATTGGCCAATGAGGCCAGTGATGTCAGCTTGCTCTCGGCCTGATAACTTCATGTCTGTTGTAAAGAGGCGATCCAGCCAAATTTCTAGTGAATCTGGTCCGCCTATTAGTTGGGTCAGGAGTTCGATGTGTTGAGGGGCGTATAAAGAATATTGCCAAGAGTTGGCTTCTGTGTAGTTAAAATTGACTTCTGAAGGGTCAAATGGGCCGTACCATTGTGCACCTCTGCGCGCACGCATGAATTTGGAGTTGGGGTCATAGAGGTTGATGAAATGGTAACTGCGCTTTTCAAATTCAGCAGCCAATTCTTTGACGCCCATAGCTTTGGCCATTTCAGAGATGCAAAAATCATCGTAGGCATATTCAAGGGTTCTAGAAACCGACTCAGGTTCATCGGCAGAGCTGATTAATCCGTTTTTAGCATAGGCTATTTTTCCAAATTCATCTGCTTTGGCGGTTGAAACCATGGCTTTGAGCGCTAATTTGGCATCGAAGTCGCGGATTCCTTTGAGGTAGGCATCTGAAATTACACTCACACTGTGGTAGCCGATCATACATTCAGTTTCGCAGCCCGCGAGTTCCCAAACAGGGAGGTCACCGCCTTGTTCGTATTGTCTGAGGAAGGTACGCACAAAAGCACCCGTTCTTTTTTGATCGATAATTGTAAACAAAGGATGATTGGCACGATAGGTATCCCATAAAGAAAAGACAGTGTATTGTTGATCCTTGAGGTCCTGTAGTTGGTGAATTTTTTGATCCCTTCCACGGTAGCGGCCGTCGACATCGCTCATGAGGTTAGGAGCAACCATGCTGTGGTACAAGGCCGAATAAAAGTTGACTGCAACTTGGTTGTCGGTGCTTTGTATTTGAATTTTACCCAATTCCTGATTCCATTTCTGTACATTTTGATTGTAAACCTGCTGGATTGAAAAATGCGGAATTTCAGCCTGTAAATTGGATTTCGCTCCTGCCTCATCTACATTTGACATCCCAACCGTAAGGGTTAATTCTTGGGTGTCTTTTGGGAATTCTAACAAAAGTTTGAGTTCGCCATTTACTTCTTTCAGAGTTGATGAAATAAAGGGGATGGAGCTACTAAGATAAAAATAAAAATGTTGTTCGTTGGCCCAAGCTTCTGAAACTCTGTAGCCGCTCACATGTTGTTTGTCAATGATGTGGAAAGCGCCTTTCAGTAGCTTATCGCGGTAATTGAGGTCGATTAAAATGTACTTTTTTTCATTGGCGTTCAAAAAGGTATACTCATGAATGCCTGAACGATCCAAACAAGAAAGCTTTGCCGTAATATTTTCATCTTGGAGCAGTACCTCATAGTAGCCGAGTCGGGCCACTTCGTCTTGGTGTTTAAAACTAGAGCCATAGCCATTCGGGTCTTCAAATTTGCCTTTCCACTTGGCTTGGCCGCTTTGTGGCACAATCAGCATATCAGCATAATCGGGTACACCAGTACCACTCAAATGCGTATGGCTAAAACCGTAGATGATAGAATCAGAATAATGATAACCACCGCAGCCATCCCAACCATCGTAACGCGTGTCTGGGCTCAGTTGCATCATGCCAAATGGGGCGCAAACACCAGGAAAGGTGTGGCCGTGTCCGCCTGTTCCGATCAAAGGATTCACGAGCATTGTTGGTGGGAGTGTCGTTTTTGAAGGCGCTATGGAATGAGAAGGGGCTATTTTTTGCTGGGCCTTGTCGGAGGCCGTTTGTAGATTGCCAATTTGAGCAAAAACAAGCTGATGAAAGCCTAAAATAAGGCAGCTGAAAAGCAATTTATTCATGAATGAAATTTTCTTTTATTGAGTTGGCTAAAGGCCTTGATTTGTTTGCCGTAAAAATCCCAAATAATCAGGCCATGGTATTTGAATACCTTGAACTTGCTCTTTTTGCGCGAGCGGTAATTGCGGCCAAAATGACGGTAAAGCGCCATGTGCGCTAAAAATATTTGCCAGGTTAGTGCAGGTTTGCCTTTGAATAAGAATTGAATAGCAGCTATTCCGTCCAAAAGCATCCGAAAGAAGAGCAAGAGCAACATGAAACGTTGTTGATTCTTGACAAGCATCCAGAGGCTATTTCTAAAATTAAGATAGAGTTTTCTCGGATTGTCGTAGTCGAGGGTGGCGCCCCCATAATGCCAAACAACAGCTGCTGGGATGCAATAAAAGCTTTTACCTTCTTTTGCCAAGCGCAAGCAAAGGTCGATTTCTTCCATGTGCGCAAAAAAATGCGCGTCAAAACCACCCACTAAGTGAAAGTCCTGGGCCCTGATCAGCATTGCGGCTCCTGAAGTCCAGGTCACTTGTTGTGGCCCTTGATATTGCAATTGGTCAGCTTCGCAAACATGCATGATGCGCCCGCGGCAAAAAGGAAAATAAAAGGTGTCAAGATAACCACCTGCAGCGCCTGCATGTTCAAAATGTGTGGGTTGCCGATCGGCTAAAACTTTGGGCTGAACAGCAGCAGTTTCTGGGTGCGCTGCTAAAAATTCAAGGAGCGGAGTGTCCCAGTTTGTGCTGAGGCGCACATCGCTATTTAATATAAAGTAGAAGTCGTATTGGCCCTCTATGGTTTTGAGTGCTTCGTTGTAGCCAGCAGCAAAACCAAAATTTTGACGCAGTTCAATGCGCTTAATTTGTGGAAACTTTGTTTTGAGAAAGTCTAATGAAGCATCTGTACTGGCGTTGTCGGCAACATAAATATCCCAGTTCGGGCTGTATTCTAGTACACTTGGTAAGTACTTTTCTAAAGGACTTATGCCGTTATAATTGAGGATGACCAGTGCTTGAGCCATGGCTTAGTATTGACGGTAAAAATCAGCTGCATTACCACCAAAATGCTTGACATTCATCATGTTGGGATCATCAACTGTGCCGTTTACGGTATTTCTTCTGGATAAAATTTGTTGCCAGGCTGGGTTTTTGAGTTCGCCCACCATGTCAGAGTGCAATAAACGGTGATTGTTTGTGATCAGGTCTGGGTTGTAAAAAATAAAGCGCTTGTTGCTATAGATGCCAATTTTATCGTAGGTCCAAATCTCGTAAGGATATTCACTTGGTGAAGATTCTTTGACCACAATATTATTGGGTTGTCCGTATTTGAGGTAAACGCGTCCGCGGTCGGTTTCAAAACCTTCCATGTAATTATTGGCGTAGTATTTTTCTACAGAGCGCACTTGTTCGCGGTACTGAATCCACTTTTCATAGGCTTTAGAGCCGGCAGTCTGGAACCAAAACGCTTGAAGATGCTTGCGCATCATGGTTGTGTCTTTGGCTTTGAGTACATCGATGATGGTTCTGATTTCTCCGGGTTTAGCAATAGGAATGAGGCTTTCAAAGAAATAGGCAATGCTGTCTGTATGAATGGATGCTTGGAAAGAGGGGTCGATTAACATGGAGGCGAAATCAAAAGCCGTTTCAATGTCGTTGTTTCTTTCGAAGTCATAGACTTGTGTTTTGGTCTTTTGACTCGAGAGGTCTGTGGCAACAAGTTGTAATTGATAAGATCCTGTAGGAAGCTCAGTGAGGTCAATTTCTTGTAAAATAGGAAGTACTTCCGCAGCTTGTAAGGTGTCTGTTCTTTGCAGTAGGGCGAAGTTTTGGTTGGTTTTTGAATCGACAATTTTTCTTTGTAGTAAAATGCTGCCCTGTGCACCATATAGTTCGGTGTAAATCGGGAGCTTTGACATTTCTTGATTAAAGTAATTAGAAAGCAAAGGCAACATATAGTACCCAGATTTCACAAATCGAGACTCTTCAGTACTTTGAAAAGCGATGTCAATGACTTCTACTCCTGAAAAGGCCAAACCTTCATTTAAGGCAAGTACTTCAATAGGGATGATGCCTTGGATGAGACTTTTAGGACGATTCACGTCAGCGAGGTAAACGTGCAGAAAATAGGTGCCTTTTTTTACCGGAGCTCGCAAGATTTCAATGAAATTATTTTGAGATGAATCGGTGGAAACCGGAGAGTCTAGGGTATAGAGGTCTTTGAAAACAACCTGCTGTAATGAATCTTTGAGCTCGATATCCACTAAAACCGTGGCTTTTGAACCTCCTGTACAGGGTTGAAATTGAACGGTATAACCTGCAAATTCAATGTAAATTTCTAAGTAGGATCCGATGCCAGGTGCATGAAATTGCTTGGTGTCTAGATAAGCCTTGATTTGCGTTTGAGCCTGTCCTGAAAAGGAGACTGCCAAAAGAAAAATAAAAAGTACTTGCTTCATGCTCCTAAAATTAAGAGAAATGCGTCAATCTTCAATATTGAGTCTGATTTTCTGACTTAATTGACGATTATAAGTTTCGAGCAAATATTTAAAGTAGTTGTCTGTGCATTTCGAGATGCATTTGGTGTAGTGCTTGATGCGGTGCTCGATGTGGTCTTGAAGTAATTGTTGCAGGCTCAGGGCGTGGTCGAGGTCTTGGGCAGATGCTTCAATGGCTTCAAAGTGATTGGCAATGGATAAATCAATGGCATCTTTGCCTTTGCCGCCTTTGTCAATGCAGGCAATGTAGCAATCTTTAATAGAGAAAGACTCCAAAATATCAGTGCGAATGAGCTTCTCGAAACCTTTTGGGTATTCGTATTCGACCTCGAATTCCATGTCTTCAAGCTCTGAAATCCTCGATTCTAGAAAACGATCTGGAAAGCGAAACGCATCTTGCCAATTGATGTAATCTTGCCAATAGCCAAAGCGTCTTACGTTGTTACCGAGGTCAATGATTTTGAACTGAGATTTGTTTGGAATGCGTCGGGATCCGCGCCCAATCATTTGGTGGTAAAGTGTTAATGAACGGGTGGCGCGGTTGATGATGATGGTTTGCACCGATGGTTCGTCAAAGCCTGTGGTAAGGATACCGACTGAAGTAAGGATTGCTCCGGGCGTTTCTTTGAACCAACGGATGACATCTTTTCGGTCTTTATCCGAGAAAGTGGAGTCGAGGTGACGAATATTGTATTTTAGTTTCTTGAAAGATTCTTCGACGCGTCTGGAAGTTTCAATACCCGCATTGAAAATGAGTGTTTTTTCCCCTAAGGCCACTTCTTCATAGGCGAAAATGAGTTTTTCTTGCATGAAGTAGTTGGAGTAGAGTAAATCACTGGAGCTCACTGTGAAATCTCCGTTAGAACCAATTTTGAGGCCGTGCAAATTGACGTCGTAAGAGTAGGTCTCGGCATCGGAAAGGTAACCTTCCGAAATCAGGTTGGAAATAGACTCGCCGACCAAAAGTTTGTTGTAATGGTCTTTGAGTGGCAAGTTTCGATTGCTACTGAGTGGGGTAGCGGTAACCCCTAAAATATTGGCCTCTTCGTAGAACTGAAAAATTTTACGAAAGCTGTTATAGTGGGCTTCATCAACAATCACCAAGCCTACATTTTCAATAAATTGATCATTTTCATTGAGGCGATTATTGAGTGTTTCAACCATGGCGATGTAACACGTGTAGTCGTCTTGGTCATCAAGGGTTTTGACTTCAGAATTGATGACCTTATTTGGCACTTGAATGGCAGAAAGTTGCTTGGAGGTCTGGATAGAGAGCTCAATGCGGTGTGTGAGGATGAGCACTTTTTTGCCCCATTTTTCAATGTATTCTTTGGCAATAGCAGAAAAGATGACGGTTTTGCCACCACCTGTCGGAAGCTGATACAAGAGGTTAAAGTTGTTTCCGTTTTTTTGGAGTTCGTCAAGAACCTGAGTAACGGTTTTCTCTTGAAAGGGATAAAGTCTTTTGGCTTCGTATAAATCGATGTCTAGCATTGGCAAATGGGAATTTTGCAAAAGTACTGCCTTTTCCCTGATATTGCTAATCTAAACTACAATTTAGTGAAATGTTGGAGCAAAATTCCGGTGGCTACGCCCACATTTAAAGATTCTGCTGCGCCAATTCGAGGAATAGTGAGTTTATTCGGGAGTAAGGCTGAAAGTTCCGGGCTGATGCCACGGCCTTCATTGCCTAAAACCAAAAGCTGAGCATCTTGCGCTTGAATGCGCTCGAAATCTTGACCTTCCATAAAGGCACCAAAAGCTTTTGTTTGGTAGTCTTTAATGAGAGGAGCGAGGTCTTGGTAGTGCAAATTGACCCGAAAAGCGGAAATCATGGTGCTGTGCATCACTTTTGGGTTGAGAAAGTCAACGGTATTTGGTGAGCAAAAAATATGCTGTATGCCATACCAGTCTGCTGTTCTAATGATGCTGCCCAAATTCCCAGGGTCTTGTATTTGATCGAGTAGGAGGACAGTACCATTGCCATCCCAAGGTTTTGCGTCTGGGAAACGCACAATGGCATTTAACTTCTTGGGGGTTTTGAGTTGGCTGCATCTTTCGAGGTCTTTTGACGAAGCTGAAAAAACAGGAATAGTAAGATCTTGCCAAGCAAAAGTATGATCGTGGTCAATGATGAGTTCCTGCACGAGCTCAGGAAAATAGGCGAGTAAATCCTTGATGAAAGTTTCTCCTTCCAAATAGAGGCATTGCGCTGCGTCTCGATTTTTTTTGAGATGCAAGCTTTTGATGAATTTGATCTTGTGTGGACTCAGTTTTTCCAAGTGAATATTCGTTACTTTTGTATTCATGCAATTGCGTCCAAATTTACGATTATTTGCTTTGCTAATGGTCTTATTGACCTTTACAGCTTGCCAACTGTCTAAAAATGTGCCGCCTCAAAATTACCTCCTCTACAAAACCAACATCACCTTAGTATCGCCACTCACTACACAGCTCGATCGTTATGAATTGACGCAAGTATTGAGACAGCAGCCGAATGCGCGCTTTTTTCGCTTGCCTTGGAAGTTGTGGCTTTATAATAGCCTTGATTCTGCTGCGGTTTCTAACCGAAAATTGAAAAGACTTGCTCATTTTGAGGTGCGCCTAAATAAAAAACAGCAAAAGGTTCTTAGGGTCAATGAAAAACGCAATGCCAAAGCGCTGCGCAAAGGCCGCCCAGATTACCGTGCAAAGTCAGCTCCAGACAGCATTTTTAAGCAGGTTATATGGGCTGAAAAACTCAAGTACAAGTTCGGTCAGAAACCAGTTGTCTTTGATACTTTACTACATCAAAAAAGTCAAGAGCAGTTATCGCGCTATCTTGTCAAAAAAGGTTATTACTATTCCAAAGTGAGTGCTGAAGTCAAATTGAACGAAAAGCAACGCTATGCTCAAACCACTTATATCATCGATGAAGGCCCTCGCTATATCATAGATTCAGTGACCTATGTGGGGCCACGTCTATTACGTGACCTCCACCTCAAACTGATTCGTAAAAACTACGAACCTCTCAATGAGCATCCGTTAATTGGCAGGCCTTTCGACCTCGATTACTTAGAAGCCTACCGTGAAAAAGTGGCTAAATTCCTTCGCGATGAAAGCATCTACAAATTTAATTCGACCAGTATTGAATTTTTGGCCGATACCAATCGACAAAAAATGACGGTACACCTCACGATGCGCTTTGAAGATCGCTTGGTACCTTCGTTGCAAAACCCAGATAGTTTAGTCAGAGTTCCTTACCGCGAAACCAAGATCAATAAGGTGTTTTTTCATTTGGCAGATACTGCATTTATGCAAAGCAGTTTCACAGAGGCGGCTGCTGCTCAGGGTAAAAGTTTGTACGATTCTTTGCAGCCACAATACCTCAATACACTAGAAAAATTATTGTATCAAGATCTGTTGTACACCAAAAAACAGGCCCTTGATTTGAAAGTTCCGTACGGCACAAAAAGTAATTGGCGCACCATGACCCTTACTTATAATGGTTCAGACCCTTGGATCAAGCCAAATGTCTTGGAAATGCAAAACTACCTCGAACAGAGCAATACCTACAAAGAATACTACCTCGACCGCTCCTACAGATCATTGGTGCAATTAGGGGTTTTTGCATCCGTGAAGCCCTACATTGAAGAAGTCCCGGGTACCAATCAGCTCAATGTGCATTATTACCTAGAGCCTGCTAAAAAACAGTCCTGGGCTTTTGACCCACGCTTTACTTCTAGCTTTGGTTTGCTCGGTGCTGCAGCGTCTTTGAATTACACCAACAAGAATCTGTTTGGTGGTGCCGAGCGTCTTACCTTTTCCTTAGGTGGTGGTTTTGAATCGCAGCCACCCGTTTTTGACGCCAATACCCAAGAGCAAGTTGTTAATGCCGGTAGGACCTTTAATACTTTTGAAATTGGTCCGAGTCTCAAGCTTGACCTACCGGGGCTATTCCCAAGTCCCGTTACTTTGCTCGGAAAACGCCAAAAACCAAGAACCGTTATCAGTACGGCCATGAACTTTGAAAAGCGCGACATTTTTGATCGCCGTGTTTTTCAGCTCAATTATGCTTGGAAGTTCTTAGTCGGCAAAACACAAGTGTTCCAATTGGGTTTACCCGGTGCTTCGGTCATTAAATATGTAAGCATACAAAAATCGCCAGCCTTTGAAGCGCAATTACAACAAGTGAATGATTTGTTTTTGTTCAATGCTTACAGCAATCAATTCATATGGCAAGATTTCAAATTTTCTTTCGAATACAACAACAAAGAGAAAGATGAAAAAGTGGGCAAAAAGAAAAGGTACAAAGGCAGTTTGTATTTCAATTCAAGTTTAGATGCCGCGGGCAATTTGCTCTATGCTTTTCGCTCAAACCAAGATACTTTGAGTGGAAGTTATTTGCTAGGTTCTCAGCCATATTCTCAGTTTGTTCGCCTTGACAATCAATTGATTACCTCCAATAGAATTGGCAAAGGAAGTTCTTGGCACTTGCGCTTGAATGCAGGGGCAGGTATTCCGTATCTCAATTCAAAAACGTCAATGCCCTATGACTACAGTTTCTTTGGTGGAGGCTCCAATGACAACCGCGGTTGGCGTGCACGCGCTCTTGGGCCTGGTGCATACAAATATCACCTAGATACCTCGCGCTTGGCTACACAAATTGGCGACATTCGTTTTGGTGGATCCTTTGAATACCGTTTCAATTTGGGCTCGACATTTAAAGGAGCGTTATTTACAGATTTTGGCAATATCTGGACTTACCGCGAAGATGCCTCGCGGATCGGTAGTCAGTTTGGTTGGTCAACGTTTGTGCCGCAAATTGCTATTTCTACAGGGCTTGGATTACGCATGGACCTCGATTATTTTATTTTGCGTCTTGATGTGGGCTTCCCGATTTACGATCCTGCTTTTGCCGATGGTGCGCGCTGGGTTTTTCAGGAGTTTCAAACGCGTGAAACGTATTACCAAGAAGGAATGCAGCACTTCAATATGAGCCTTGATCAAGTAAAGGCCATCATGCCGCGCCCTTTCTTGCCTAACTACTTGAATTTTGGTATCGGTTATCCTTTCTAACATGAAAAAGTTATTTGTTTTCTCCACCTTGTGCTTGATCTTGTTCAGTTGCATGAAGGGTCAAAAAGTTGATTTAATCATTCACAATGCTGCTATTTTTTGCTTAGATGACGCCAATACCACGGGGCAAGCGATGGCCATTCTCGATGGGCGTATTGTCGAAGTTGGCCCGGAAAGACAAATCTTGAATAAATACCGCTCTGATGAAACCATTGATGCACAAGGAAAAGAGGTGTATCCTGGCTTCACCGATGCGCACGGTCACATGCTGATGTATGCCAAACAATTATTGGGTGTCGATTTACGTGGTGTTCGTTCTGAGCAAGAAATGATCCATCGTTGTGAGCAATATAAAGCCACGCATCCAAATTTAAAAATGTTGGTTGGTAGAGGTTGGGACCAAAGTCTTTGGGCTGGTCAGCAAATGCCTACGAACACGGAGCTTAATCAACTTTTTCCTCATATTCCTGTATGTCTTTACCGCATAGATGGACACGCTGCTCTTATCAATGATTTTTTAATCAAGAAAAGCAAGATGCTAGAGAAGTTGCCGTCCCTAAAAGGAGGAGAGGTTGTTTTTCATACGGTTCAAATGGATCCAAGAATCAAGTATCCTAGAAATTTGAGTTTGCCTAAAAACTCCAATTTCGGAGAAAAAATCATTCTTCAAACGCCGCAACCGACTGGATTATTGATCGATAATGCCATGAATTTGGTGCAGCCCTTCATTCCTGATTATCCGAAAAAAGACTACTTAAAAGCGCTGTTGCAAGTTCAAGATGAACTTTTGCAATTCGGAATTACGGGTGTGCATGAGGCAGGTATCGATTTTGAACATATTGCTTGGTTTAAGGAATTAGTGGCTAATGAGCGTTTGAAATTGAATTTATATGCCATGCTCATGGATTCTCCTCAAAACAGAAGTTTTGCAGCCAAAAATGGCCCTTATCAATTCAAGAACCTCAGTATCCGTAGTTTCAAGTGTTTCGCCGATGGGGCTTTAGGATCGCGCGGAGCTTTACTCAAGGCGCCTTACCACGATCATTCCGAGAGCCGCGGTTTACTCCTGACAGAAGTAGCACGCATGCAAAATTTAGCTCAGTTTTGCTTTCAGCATAATTATCAAATGAATACGCATAGCATTGGTGATTCAGCAAATGCACTCGTTTTGAATTTGTACGCCTCCATTTATAAGCAAAAACCCGATCACCGCTTTAGAATTGAGCATGCACAGGTAGTTGACCCGATTGATTTTCAAAAATTTTCCGACTATGCGGTGTTTCCGTCGGTGCAACCTACTCATGCAGTTTCTGATTCAGATTGGGCCGAGGCGCGTTTAGGAAAAAAGCGCATGCATGGCGCCTATGCTTACAAGACCTTGTTGCAACAATTTGGCATGATAGCCCTCGGTACAGATTTTCCGGTAGAGCAAACCAATCCATTTTTAACCATTCAGGCAGCCGTTAATCATTCAACTAACGAGGCCTTGACCCTCGATGAAGTGCTCAAAGGCATGACGATCTGGGCTGCTTTTGCTGCTTTTCAAGAAAAAGAGTTGGGTTCTTTGGAAAAAGGTAAGCAAGCCACGTTTGTTATTTTTGAAAACCCTGTAACTGCTGCTGAGGGCCAGGTGCAGAACTATGCTTGGCGCACCTTTATCAAAGGTAAATGTGTCTTCAAGCTTGAGGCCTTGTAGTTGTTAGAATTTAAAGATTTTTAAAACCTTGATCCATGCATAAATTTCATCTCCTCCTCTATATGAGTTGCTTCACTCTTACGTGTTTTGCTCAAATAGATAAAGCAGCACAAAGAGATTCCTTGAACCTAATTTTCTTGAATAAGACGCTCAATTATTGGCATCAAGCAGCAAGAGAAGCTGATTTTGAAAGTTATTTTAATTGGACAAGTTCGAATTTCGTCTTCTTAGGAACCGCACCGGGTGAGCGTTGGACAAAAACAGAATTCATGGCCTTTTGCAAGCCCTATTTCGACAAAGGAAAAGCTTGGGACTTCAAGCCATCTAACAGGCACTGGCATTTTGCTGCCGACGGAAAGGTAGCGTATTTCGATGAAGATTTAGACACCTGGATGCAGGGCTGCAGAGGGAGTGGTATATTTGTTTTGGAGAAAGGCGAATGGCGCTTGGCCTATTACAACCTAACGGTCTTGATTGAAAATGAAAAAATCAAGCCTTTCATCGAATTACGCAAGCACTAATGTTTGTAGCAGATAACCAGCTTTCAACTGCCAAAGCTTATTTTAATGAGCAATTAAGCGCCCAATTTTCAGCATCTGAATGCAAGCAGATGTGGCAGCAAATCTTGTACAAACGCTTCCGCTGGACCCCAACAGAGCTCTTGCTCAAACAAGACGAGCGCCTTTCTGAATCCGATTTGCTTTACATCAGAAGTTTTGTGAAGCGTTTACAAACTCATGAGCCCTTTCAGCATATTTTAGGTGAAGTTTTCTTCTCAGATTTAGTTCTGAAGTCAGATGCGCGTGCTTTGGTGCCGCGTCCTGAAACCGAAGAATTGATTGCGCTGATACAAAAACAAAGTCAAAATTTCTCTCAAATTGTAGATGTTTGTTCAGGTAGCGGTTGCATCGCCTTAGCCTTGAAATCGAAGTTTCCAAATGCTAAGGTTTTGGGCCTAGATTTAAGTCATGAGGCCATTGCATTGGCCACCGAAAACGCAAGTTTTACCAATTTGGATGTGGATTTTCAAGTTATTGATGTTTTTGAATGGCAACCCACTCAAAATTTTGATTTACTGGTTTCGAATCCGCCCTATATTCCAGAAGCTGAAAAAGCCCAGATGCAAGCAAATGTACTGCACTATGAGCCACACCTGGCTTTGTTTGTCCCGGATCAAGCTCCATTGCTGTTCTATGAGCGACTGCAGGTTTTGGCCAAAAATCATTTAGCAAAGGGTGGTTGGTTGGCGCTTGAAATTCACGAGGATTTCGCGACCTCCACAAAGGCCCTTTTTGAAACCCCAGACTTTATAAACCTTGAAATTTATAGAGATTTGCAAGGCAAGAACCGGATGTTACTTGCACAAAAAGCTTAACTTTAGCTTATGGATCTGCAAGCAATAAAAGCCAAAATGGCCGCCCTAAGTGCCGAGCTGCACCTACATAATCATGCCTATTATGTACACAATGAGCCTCAAATTTCTGATTATGAGTTTGATATGTTGCTCAAAGAATTAGAGCAGCTCGAAAAAGCGCATCCAAGTCTTATTGATCCAAATAGCCCAACCCGAAGAGTAGGTGGGGATATCACCAAAAAATTCGAGGCCAAAGCGCATCGTTTCCCCATGCTCTCGTTGTCTAACAGCTACTCAGAGCAAGAAATCATTGATTGGGCAGAGCGCTGCCAAAAAGCACTCGGTGAGGCTTCTGAATTTGTTTGCGAACTCAAATACGATGGGGTAGCCATCGGCATTCAATATCAAGATGGCGCTTTGGTTCAGGCGCTTACTCGTGGCGATGGGCAACAAGGTGAAGAAGTCACCACAAACGTCAGAACCATCAGAAGCATTCCATTGAAGCTCAATGAAAATGCACCCTCCGATTTTGAAATTCGCGGAGAGATTTTCATGCCGCAGCAAAATTTTCAAGCCCTCAACGAACAGCGCGCTGCTGCTAACGAGGCGCTTTTTGCCAACCCTAGAAATACTGCATCAGGAACGCTGAAGCTCCTTGACTCAAAAGAAGTGGCCAAGCGCGGCCTAGATTGCTACCTATATGGCGTGCATGGCATTCAGAACCTGAGCAGTGGACATTTTGAGGCGGTGCAAAAAGCTAAAGAATGGGGCTTTAAAGTGCCCGATCCAAAGCTGCGCATGATTGAAAAAACTACTACCATTGACGGTATCATGGATTTCATTCAGTTTTGGGATACCCAGCGCCATAGCTTGCCGTTTGATATCGATGGCGTGGTATTAAAGGTCAATTCTTTCGAGCAACAAGAACAACTTGGGCTTACAGCAAAATCACCGCGTTGGGCAATTGCCTATAAATTCAAGACCCAACAAGTCGAAACGATTCTAGAGTCGGTTTCCTATCAAGTGGGTCGTACAGGCGCCATTACACCAGTGGCCAATCTAAAGCCAGTCCAATTAGGCGGCACAACCGTGAAGCGCGCTTCTTTGCACAACGCTGATCAGATTCAAAAATTAGATTTGTGTCTTTCTGATACCGTTCAGGTCGAAAAAGGCGGCGAAATCATCCCTAAAATTGTTGGTGTCAATTTGGCCTTGCGCACAACCGAAGAACGCATTTCATTTATTGAACATTGCCCGGAATGTGGCTCAGGTCTGATTCGTCAAGAGGGAGAGGCACAGCATTATTGCCCTAACGAACAAAGTTGCCCACCGCAAGTAACCGGTAAAATTCTGCACTTTATTGGTCGCAAAGCTTTAAATATTGATGGTTTAGGTGAAGAAACAGTTGAACTGATGTTTGCTAAGCAAATGATTAAAAGTCCTTTAGATCTTTATCATTTGACTTTTGATCAGTTGCTTTCCCTAGATCGAATGGCTGAAAAGTCAGCGAATAATTTATTGCAATCTATCACTGCTTCCAAGCAAATTCCGTTTGAAAGGGTATTGTTTGGTTTAGGCATCCGCTTTGTCGGCGAAACAGTGGCTAAAAAACTCGCACAGGCTTTCAAAACCATGTCAGCGCTCAGCACGGCTAGTCTTGAAGCGCTTTTACTAGTTGACGAAATTGGCGAAAAAATTGCACAATCTATATTGGCTTATTTTGGCAATCAGGAAAACCTTAATTTGCTTGCAGGTTTACAAGCAGCCGGTTTGCAGTTTGAAGTGTTGCAAAAAGAGCTCCAATCTACTATTTTAGAGGGTAAAACTTATGTCATTTCAGGAACTTTTGAGACCTTCAGTCGCGATGAAATCAAGGACCTCGTTGAGCTCAATGGTGGTAAAATTGGTTCTTCGGTGTCTGCAAAAACCAATTATTTGATAGCAGGTGCCAATATGGGGCCTGCCAAATTGCAAAAAGCTACAGACTTAGGTGTAACTTTGTTGTCTGAAAATGAATTTATAAAATTGATTTCACAGTGAGTAATTTAAGTATTTGGAAGCAAACGAAACGCATCGCAGTAGTCTGGGATTACACCGATGAGCAGCAAATGCGCACGTTTGTCAAGGCCATTGATCATTTTTTACAAATGAACAAGTTTGCCCATGCGCTGATCATTGTCAATGTTCCCAAGGACCTCGACAAGAAAAACTTGCCCCCACATTTCTTAATTTATTACAACTCACCTGCCGATTTTTCATTTTTCGGCAAGCTCAAAGACATCCAGCTAGAAGCTGAGCTTCAAAAAGCATATGACCTCCTGATTTGGAATGCAGCGCTCGATGCCAAAATTTACCCCTTACTCAAAGAAACAAGTATCAACCGTAGGGTGCTTGTCAATGCGCAAAATGCCAAATTTGATTTACAAATTGATACCGTACAGTCTGAGCCTGCAGCTCAGCTAGACTACATACAACAAACCTTAGAAAGAATTGCACAATGAAAACATTTAAAGGCTCAGGCGTAGCACTAGTTACCCCATTTTTACAAGACGGAAGCATTGATTACACGGCACTCAAAGCATTGGTTGCTTTGCAAATTGCAGGTGGTACCGATTTTTTAGTGGTACAAGGCACTACCGGAGAATCACCTACGTTAAGTCAAGATGAAAAGCGTCGTGTCCTTGACACCGTTTTGGAAGAAAACAACGGCAAACTTCCTGTGGTTTACGGCATTGGTGGCAATAACACCCATGGCCTCGAAGCTTTGTTTTCGAATTTACCTAGCGGCGTTGATGGCATTCTTTCCGTATCGCCTTACTATAATAAGCCTATTCAGAAAGGGATCGTTGCACATTTCAAAATGGTTGCTTCCTATACTGATCTTCCGATTATTTTATACAATGTACCGGGTCGAACAGGATCCAACATGAGTGTTGAAACTATTCTTGAATTAGCCGAGCTGCCAAATGTAGTTGCTGTCAAGGAAGCTTCTGGCAACATGGAGCAAATCATGGACATCATCCGTCAAAGAAAACCAGGTTTTGGTGTTTTATCTGGCGATGACAACCTCACGATGCCACTCATTGCTGCAGGTGCAGACGGTGTTATTTCAGTGGTTGCCAATGCTTTTCCTGAGCGTTTTTCTCAAATGGTTCATGCTTCTATGTCCGGAGATCTTGCCTTGGCTAAAGCAGCGCACTACGACCTCTTTAGTGTTACTAAAATGTTTTTTGAAGAAGGAAATCCTGGTGGGGTTAAGGTTGCACTTGCAGCCCGTGGTCTCATGCAAGAAACCATGCGTTTGCCTTTGTTTCCAGTATCTGAAGGCCTGCGCCAAAGGATTAATGCTGAAACACAGCGCATTCTATCATAAGTTAGCTCGATCATGCGTTTGAGCTTGCGTTGTTTTTTGTGCGTTTTTTTGTTTCAAATGCTCCTCTTTTCTTGTCGAGAAGCGGCAAGTACAGAAAAGAAAAATGTAGAAAAGAAGCAATCCCATTTAGATGTATCGAAGCCAAATCATCTAGCACAAAAATCTGCAGATCAGCCAGCAACTAGCTCAGTAAAATTACCCTCTGGATTTGTAGATGTGCAAGCCATTAATCCCAACATCCTCATTGATCTCAAGTATACAGGGCTGGATAATTTTTTAAAGCAGCGCCTTTATTTCAGTATCAACAAAGCCTATTTGCAAAAAGATGTAGCACACCGGTTGTCTAGGGTGCAGCAAGCGTTAGAAAAAAAGCATCCGGGTTATCACTTGCTTATTTTTGATGCGCTCAGACCTGTTTCGGTGCAGCAAAAAATGTGGGATGCACTCGATAGCATTGTGCCTGTTGAGCGCGCCAAGTTTGTTTCTAATCCCAAAAACCGGAGTTTACACAATTTTGGAGCTGCCGTTGACATCAGTATTCAAGATGCCAATGGAAAATTACTCGATATGGGGGCAGGGTTTGACGATATTCGAAAAATCGCCTACCCAAACCTCGAAGACTCCTTTCTTAGGGCAGGTTTACTAAGTCCGCAACAGCTCTCAAACCGCTTACTACTCAGAAAGCTGATGCAAAGTGAGGGCTTTCGACAACTCCCTACTGAATGGTGGCATTTCAACGCATGTAGCCGTAATGAAGCCAAAGATAAATACGAGGTGGTGCTACAAGAACCTTAGTTGCTTTCGGTTTAATTTCTTTATTTTGTAAATAATCAATAAGGTCTTATGAAATCAATATTACTTTCAATTGTCGGTTTAATTTTAGGTGCAGTTTCCAATGGACTACTTGTACAGTTAGGTACCAAACTCATTGCTGCCCCTGCTGGGCATGATTTCAGCACTGAGGCAGGTTTAAAAGCCGGCATGGCTGCTATGGAACCCAAACATTTTTTGTTTCCATTTTTAGCGCATGCGCTTGGAACTTTTGTTGGGGCGTTTTTTGTAAGTAAAATGAAGATTGAACGCAGTTTGATTCATGCCATGGCAATTGGTTTTGCGTTCTTAGCTGGTGGCGTCATGATGGTTATGATGTTGCCTGAAACACCGCTTTGGTTTACATTAACCGATTTACTTTTGGCTTATTTGCCAATGGCTTACTTAGGGCATCGTTTAGGATAGCGCTAATTATTCTATCGGGCCCTGTTGAAAGATGAGCCTTCCTGAGCGCTCATAAGGAATAAAATACTTGAAATCGAGGCCAAAGCCAGATGCATTTACCGGACCTACAGCAGCTTGCTTGAAGTTCACATACTGGTATCTAGACAACAAGGTAAAAGCGGGTTGAAGCTGAATGAAAGCCGTGCCGCCAAGGTAGAATACGCCTGCTTTTTTATCTCGAAATTCAAAACCGACACTAGCCCTAAGATCAAAACCAAGTTTGTCATTGATGTCTACCAAGCCAACTTGTCTGAATTCATGCTTGTCATAGGGGTTGATGTAAGTAGCAACACTGCTTGGTTTGTATAAGATGGTGGTACCTAAAGCAGCATTGGCATAGAGTTTCTTACTGAGTTTGATGGCAATCAGGCCTTGAATCGGAATTTCAAACTGAACAAAGCGCAGTCGCTGTTCAACGGTAAGTGCGCTGTCGAGGCGGGTGGCGGTAATATTGAAATTTCTTTGGTTATAATAGAGGCCCGTTTCAATGGAAATCAGATCGGTGATACCGTAGCGAATCAGCCCACCAAACGTATAACCAGTATTTGGCGTGATGCTGGTTGCTAAGACGCTGTCTGAAAATGTTTGTAGCCCGGACTGCATCTGGGACATCGGCAAAATACTGCGGTAATGAAAGCCAAAGTAATTAGCCTGCCCAAGTTTGTTAAATGACTGAGACCAAATTAATACCGGCAAGAAGCAAAAAAGTCCAAATAAAAAGCGCATGACCAAAGAAACGAAAAAAGAAAAGAAAAAGGGTGTTATTCGTTGATCCAGGTGCAATTATATTCTAGGGGTCTGCGGTGCTGGTCTTCGGGCCATTCAATAGCAGGGTAGCCGATATAGAAAAGCCCTAAGCATTTATCTTTGGCATCTAATCCGAGAAATTGATTCATTTCTTGGCTGTAAATGAGCTTTGGTGTTGACCAAAAACCGCCCAGGCCATAAGCGGTGCAACTCAAATGTAAATTTTGAACCGCACAGGCCACTGCCTCAATTTCTTCAATTTCAGGAATCTTTTCAGTGTCTTGTCGTTTCATGCAAATAGCAATCACGACCGATGAAAGCATGGGCCTTTTGAGCATTTTGGCCAATTTGGCATCGTTTTGCGCCTCAGGAGGAGTGAGTTTTAAGTAAGTTTCAGCTAAAAAGGTACTGAGTTTTTGACGTCCGTCTTCCATAAAGACATGAAAGCGCCATGGCTGAGTGTTGCCATGTGTGGGTGCCCATTGTGCGTTGTTGAGCAGTAATTCAATTTGTTCTTTGTGCACTTTTCTTTCGGAAAATTGCTCAGGGTAAATGGTGCGTCTGGAGCGCAGCAGTTCATTGATTTCTGAAAGGTTGAAACGCATCGGAATAGTTTTTTTACAAAATTAGGATTTACTACTTTAGTTGTTTGGTAATTCAGCCGCTAAATCCATTTTATTTTGAACAAGTACTTACTTTTCTTCTTATTGATCATCAGCTCTACTGCGTTTAAGGCGCAAGAAATTGCTGGTTTTGACCAAAAAATCAGCGGAGAAGACATCGTTTATTTTTCGCCCTTTCGAAATTTTGCCAAGCAGGCCTTACTGACGCGTTGCGACGGTACTTCCCCCATAGAATTTACAGCCCAAAAACCAAATCTTCAAGAGGGCATTGCGCAATTTCGCTTTTTAATTGGCTTCTCGAGTGGAACCAGTGCGGCCGATCGTTTTTTTGACGTCTATCTTAACGATAGTTTGATCTTTACTTTTAAAACTGAAAAACGCTGGTCAGAGCGTCAGAATTTTCAATTGGCAAGTAACTATGCACCTCAAGGGCATTACCGCTTTACAATGCTAGAAAAAGACATCAATAAAGACCTTTTTGGCTATTTTGAACTTGAATTACCATTTAAAGAAGGTCAAGACACGCGTTTTAAAATTGTCGGAAGAGCCGCTCAAAGTAGAGATTGGCTGATGCTTTTTGCTTACCAAGATGCCTTCAAGACGGCGCTCAGTGCAAGCAATTTGATATTACGCGCCGAGCAATTGCGTCCACTCAACTTTGAATGTGTGATACCACAAGGGGCCGATAGCATTCAACTCAGCTCTCCATTTTTTACTTATCAAAGAAGACTAAGACCCGGATACCATGCCTTGTCTATTGCGGCCTACCCGAAAACATTTACCGGTAAAGATTCGGTTTTGGTTGAATTGTTTTCACTCGGTTCCAAAATAAATAGTCTTCAGTTACCGGTCGATGTGTTGCCCATTAAAGACCTGAGTTTTCATATTATCCATCATTCGCATAACGACATCGGTTATTCACATTTGCAAACAGAAGTTGCTAAAATCCAGACTGAAAACATTCGCTCTGCACTGCGTTGGATAGCCAAGGGTGGAGTAGGAGCAGTTCAGCCAATTTGGCATGTTGAGTCATTGTGGGCGGTAGAAAATTTCTTAGCTGAAGCTACTCCTGAAGAGCAACAAGAGTTTATAGCTGCCGTCAAAAGTGGCCATTTGGTGCTTTCTGCCAATTATGCGAATGTCCTTACTGGTCTGATGCGTCCTGAAGAATTCAGATGGCTCACGGCTTATGCCAAGCAACTCGAACAACAATTTGATATCAAGATTTTGAATGCCATGGTTACCGATATTCCAGGACAAGCTTATGCCGCATTTGAAGCCTATACTCAACAAAGTCTTCCTTTTTTGTCTTTGGGGCCCAATTACGTGCAAAACTTGCCAGATCATGGTGATCGGGTCGGGGGAGTCATTAATGAAACCGGTGATCAACCTTTCTTATGGACACCATTGGCCGATAGTTCAAAAAAGTTATTTGTCTGGACCGCAGGCAAGGGCTATTCTTACTTCCATAATATTGCAGCGAATCAACAGCAATTTGAATGGGAAAAACGCATCTCTCAGTACACCCTCGAGTTGGCAAACTACCCTTACGACATCGTGCAGTTGCGCTATACAAAAAACGCCGACAACGGCCCAGTAGATACCACACTGTGTCGCTTTGTTCACGAATGGAATCAAAAATACAGCACGCCACAATTAGTTATTGCCAACCTAGACACCTTATTTACCAAATTCTTGGCTCAAAATAAGTCAGCCTTACCCATAAAAACTGGTGAAATCAGCCCATATTGGGAAGATGGTGCTTATTCAACAGCCGCTGAAGAAATTCAAATGCGCCGCTTGGTTCAAAAAGTAATTGACCTAGAAGCGCATTACAAAACACAAAACGAATTTGCCGCGCATGAAAAAGCATTTGCGGCAATTCACCGCAACCTGATTTTATTTCACGAACACACTTGGGGTTCTTGGTGCAGCATTTCAGCGCCAGACACTTATTTTAGCACCGAACAATGGCGCATCAAAAAATCTTTTTTAGACAGCGCGCAGGTGCAGTATGAGCGCCTTGAAAATAAGCTTGTTTTAGAGCAAAAACGCGATTCCAAAGTGCTTTCTCATATCATGTATTCATGGTCAGGTCAACAACCGGGCCTCCATTCATTGACCTATGAAAATCAGGAATTACTCATCCAAGATTCGCTTGGTTTAGGTGCGCTCATTTATAGCTTGGGTATTGCTCCGCAAAAGCATGAATTGGTTCCAATACTCAAAACTGAGGCAAAAAGCCAGCGTCAGACCTTTGCGAATGCTCAATTAAAAGCCCAATTGAACATCGAAATCGGCGACAACCCAAATGAACTCATTTTCAATTATAGCATCGATAAAAAAGCTATTCGAGAAAAAGAAGCGCTCCATGTTTGTTTGCCATTTGCACTCCAAAATCCTACGTTATCTTATGGTGATGCAACCTTATTGAATTACCCTGAGGATCAACTACCCGGCTCCAACAAAGAATTCATTTGTGTACCAGAAAAATTTATCCTTGAAGATGCCCGCTTTAAAATCACCATCTACACACCAGATTGCAACCTCATCGAAATCGGCCAACCGATCAACGAACAACAGCAATTCGGTGCCAAAGTTTGGTCAAGAGAAACTCAAGATGTTTCCAAGCTTTATTTGTATGTCTTCAACAATTATTGGCACACCAACTACAAAGCCGACCAAGGCGGTCATTTAGAATTTAGTTTCAGAGTGAAGGTGGAGGAGAAGGACTTGTGAAAATTGCAAATTGCTTTGAAATGCTACTTCAATACCTGAAACTTTTCGAGGAAGCTTGCAGCACCGGATGAAAGTTTAAGAGAATAGCTACCGGTTTGAACCAAGGATAAATCAATGAAATCAGTGGCACTTCCTTGTTGAACAAGTTTGCCAGTCAAATCAAAAATTTCATAAGCATAAACCGTTTGATCTGGATTGCTAAGCTCAATAAAGTCTGAACTTGGGTTCGGGAAAATAGTGATGTGAGGTGCTGCTATTTCATTGGTGCCTAAATAGGCCATATAAGTGCAGCTCGGCGAAATTCCGGTTGAGAATTGGGCTACAACATTATCTTCAAAACATCTAAGTCCCGTAATAATAGTGGCATCGCAAGCATAACTCCATTCAGGATTTAGGTTGAATAAAAAATGTAAATCACCAATTCGTTCAATCACTACAGATTGGTATTCAAAATCTTCTAGGTCGGTAAAATGAGTCGTGTAGGTTACAAATTGTCTTTTAAGATCGATGCCATTGATATTTACAATGTTCACGGAGTCAATGCGCACTGAAATGGTGTCTTCGCCAAAATTATCCGGAACACGGATGTCCCAGGTATCACCAACGTTTGCACTAAAATTATAAAGCGTTTGATACGTATTTAATACTTGGTCGTAGAAATAAACGGTATCGTTGGCGTAATAAGTATATTTCACAGATTGATTATCTACACAAAAAAGGCTCTGATTGTATTGGAGTTTAGTGCACAAATGCCCTTCAATGGTGGTGTCGCCATTTGCAGTAATTGAAAGGTAATCTTCAACCACACTTCCTGATGGGCCGGGCCAAACAACATATACATTTTTATAGTGCCAAGTACTTCCTTGCAAGGCAAAATATTGCGCATTTACTTGTAGCGACCCGCTGAATAAAACAATCAGCAAAAGGAATTGGTATAAATTTTTCATGGCCTGGTTTTGAGTAAAAATAAAAAATAATTCACAAAATAATTGCATTACCTTGATTATAAACGAGATAAACTGCGGTAGGGGGAGTTTTGTCACCTTTTTACTAAGTTTAACACTTACTATTTCAAGCAGCAATTAGCCAGCGAAAAGGCATGTCGAAAAGAAAACAATTTATGGAACTGTATGAACCTGTGCACGGGTCATTTGAGCGGTTCTGTAAGGCGCGTTCTTATGGGGTTTGCGATTTCAATGATTTGATGCACGACACTTTGGTTATTGCATTTGAAAGATTTGAAGGTTTAAAAAATAAAGAAGCCTTTTTATACTTTCTATTTAGCATTGCCAATAAAGTGCATGCCAATTTTCGGAGAAAAAGCAAAACACAGTCCTTTTCAGACGTGAAAGGAATTGACAACACACCAGATGCGCACTTTTCTATTGAAAAAAAAATCCAGCACGATGAACTCTATGAAGCGCTTAATCTTTTGACAGAAGAGTATCGCAATTGCCTCATATTGTTTGAAATAGCGGGTTTTTCAATCAAAGAAACGGCCGCCATTCAAGAATGTAGCACTGATGCCGTCAAGCAACGTTTATCGAGAGGAAGAAAAATGCTAGCAGCTGCTTTGACCGAAAAAACGACAAAAACCATCGTTTCATGAGAGATTTAGATTTACTATTTAAAGAAAAACGAGAAGAACCAACCACGGTTTCTATTGAGCTCGTCCAGTCATGGATCAATGGAGGGGCGCTACTTGCAGGCTTATTAGCAACACTTAAAAAATTATTCACTAAAAAATCTTGGCTTATGTATACCAGTATATCATCAATCGCAATTGTTACTTTATTGACAATTTTTCAATTCTCGGCACCTAAAACCGAAGCATTGAGCATCAATAAACAAAAGAAAAATCCGGTTAATACTTCTGCAAAAACACTTACCAATAAACATGTTCAACCTACTATTTTAGATCTAAAAAATAGTGACGAGCCAAGCAATGGCCAAGAAACGCTATTGACTAAAATGACGCAAGCTATTCCTATTTTGAATACGCCGAGCGCTGATTTAAAATTAATCGAACCCAAACTAAACGCAGCACCTCATATGCTTGCAAATAACGATACAACTAAATATTTTGATCGAATTGATGTGAATGGCATTGTTCATTTCACACTCGTAAAGGGTGCCAATTGTTCTGTGAACAATATGGTGGCAGTTAAAGATGGGGGTGAAGTATTTAAGTATTCAGTTAAACAGGGAACTTTATTTTTAGAAGGTATTGCAGAGGGTGCAGCCTCAGAATTGATTATTACTGTTCCAGATTTAAAGAGAATTAAAACGAATGGTATCTGTGAAATTTATACGCAAACTACATTCAATGCCACAGATTTGGAATTAAAGTTAAACGGTGAAACACAATTGAATCTTGATTTAAATGTCAAAGACTTGGAAATCAATATCAATGGTAAAAACAGCGGTAAATTAAATATCCAAAGTCAAACGCTTGATTTGACCATCAACGGAATAAATGATGTAGAAGTTTTTTGTATTGTTGATCGAAGTTGGATGGATATCAATGGATTGGGAAAGCTTGAATTTCGAGGCAGCTCACATTCTTCAATGATGGAAATCAATGGACAGAATAAATTTAATGGAGAAACTTTTACATCTGATGAATTGATTTTGAAAGTAACTGGCATCAACCAGAAAATAGAAACAACTGTTTCGAAGGAATTAGATGTGGATATTTCTGGTTCCAATAATGTCATTATTCATGGTTCTCCAATTGAAGTGAAGCAAAATGTAGCACCTACTTCGAAGTTGAAGATGAAGTAATCTGTTACTGCTTTAAAATAATCCAAATAAAGTAGATTCACTTAATCATCGAAATAAAAACATCATTAACTTTGTTCTACAACATCGCTTATTAATAATTTTATTATAGGCTCCCTCTAGGATACCGTTCTAGAGGGTTTTTTGTTTTTATGAGGGTGATTTTTCTAATAGACGGTTTTAATTTATACCATTCGATATGTGATGCTCAGAAAGATTCAGGACTTGGATCGAAGTGGTTAAATATTTATTCTTTGATGTCTTCATATCTTGAACACCTTTCTAATGATGCTTTTATTGAAAACATATACTTCTTCACGGCCATTAGAACCCATGTTCAGAAATTTAATCCTGATACAGTAAAGCGCCACAAAAATTATTTAAATCTTATAAAGGAGACAGGTATCGAAGTCGTTGAAGGTAAATTTAAAAAAGGCAAATCCTACTGTAAACATTGTAAGAAGGAAGGTGAAAAATATGAAGAAAAAGAAACTGATGTGAATATTGCTGTAAAACTTGTTGAATTGGCTTTTACAAATGCTGCGGAAGCTTTTGTAATTGTAAGTGGAGATACAGATTTAATTCCAGGCGTTGATGTAGTTAGAAGGCAATTCCCAAATAAAAAAGTTTTTGTAGCATTTCCGTATAAAAGAAAAAATGCAGATATACTTTCAAGGGTTGATGGAAGTTTCAAAATAAAGGTAGACACCTGTTCTAAACATCAATTTCAAGATCCATTTATTGTCGGAAAGAAGAAATTTATTAAGCCTAATAAATGGTGAAAAGCGTCATTCGAATAAGCAGAACAGAAAAACAGCCGAATAGAACTTTGATTCACAAGTAATTATTGTACTATCTTTAACCAAACGAACCCCTCATCCTTAAACCCTTTCCATGCGATTTATTTTACTTACACTCCTCGTATCTTCAACATTTATTTTTCGTGCACAACTAAAATCAGAGCTGAGCTTTAGTGCGGTGAAAGGCGTTTTGATGCAAAACAATTTGTATTTCACTTCAAATAATTACGATGCCTACGGCCCTTACTCTGGGGTTAACCTAAAGTGTAATTCAAGTGCTGGTATACAGGTCAATTTTCAAGACTTCATCGCAAAAAGTAAATGGTATTATCTGGCAGCTTATGACCGCAAATGGTTGGACTATTCTACAACCCTTTATAGTGACAATTACGACCCCAATACAGTATTTAATCAAGTGAAGTCGTTTCAATATCAAAATCAAATTGAAGCATTTTCTTTAGATTTTGGTAGGCGTTTTCAATTGATTAATGAGAAATTAAGCTGTGATGTAAATGTAGGGCTGACTTACCGTACTTTTGACGACGATCAAATCGGGACTCTGGACCCGCAAAGCTTTTTTGATTCCGTAATCTCAGTAGGTGATTTTGTATACGATGTTAAACTAGACTATTCCAAAATGTCTAAAATGACGCTGAATGCGCAAACCACTTTTAAATATCATTTCAACAATCAATTGGCCTTCAATTTCTTACTGTCCTTTGCTGGCCGAATCAGTGGGGTTTACGATTTAGATATTACAACCAGAGAGGAAGACGAAGTGCTGCCACCAGATTTAATTTTACAACATTATACCGGTGACCCCTATATTTTATTAGGCAGTGTCGTTACAAACTATTTGAATTTAGGCGTTGGCTTGACGTATAAGTTTTAGTAGGCTTATTATCAAGCGTTAATTTTCTTTGCAAAAGCAAATACATGGCCATCGGGGTATTGATCCTTTACAAAAAGAATAGTCTGGGTTAATTGAATAGGTTGGATCATCGGTGGGGTTAAGTTAGGCTTGAATTTAAATTAATTTAATTTAATGATAATCAAAAGATTATAATACTAAAAAAAGCAAGCACAACTCCTTTAATTCATTTTTTTCGTTTTGGTTATTGTCTATGAACTTAAAATTAGAAAAAATGAAAAAATTAAAATACTTACTTATTTTTTTAGCCCTTGTGGGTA
>JBEBBE010000024.1:0-66017 GCA_041158525.1 Bacteroidota bacterium
CTATGTAAGAGCTGTGTACTATCATCAGATAATCTTACAATAAAGGCAGAGTCTGTAGCCTGCCACAACCATTTTGGTTTTGAAATAGGTGTATTTATAACCGTTTTATTTTTCAAATTGATAGTAACATCTAAGCCAAGTATTCCTTCTGTTTTCCTTGGATTTTCAAGCTCAATGAATTTCAATTCGGTTGAATCTTTATTTACCCTGATATGACCGGACAGCTGAAAGTTGATTTCGTTCTTGGAAATTTCAAATGCTTGATAGTAGCTTTTTACTTTGCCTTGTTGGTCTATCTTTATCCCTACCACCTCGCGGATATTTTCATAGCTGACGAGTTGCACCTCGTAAGGAGGAATTTGCCAAATCTTTATGGTATCCTGTGAAAACACCTTTGAGAAGGGAAGAAGACTACATAAAAATAGTATCGTAAAAATCTTCATGTCATAAAGATAACCATTTAAAGATGCCTTCCGTATAGAGTTCTTGCTAACTTTAAAACAAAAACGAACTATGAAAAAATTATTTCTACCCCTTCTCCTTGTAGGTGCCGTTACGCAGGCAAAGGCGCAATTTAGCTTTGATGCACAGCTCAAATATGCCTCAAGTACAACTGCTTTGTTCAACAAGAACATCTCTGATCTTGGTGCTTCACAAGACTACGATTTTGCATTTAGCTCGAATTATGGTGCTGCGCTTTCGGTTAATTTTGGAAAAATTGGTTTAGGTGTTGAAGCCCTCGCTGGTAATTTCAAAGGAGCGTATCAAGGTGAGGCCCCATTAATTTGGGGAGGAGGAAATTACATTTCACAAGTGGAACTCAAAACCCTTCAAATCCCTGTTTATTTAAGAGTAGGTGGTTCCAAAGGATCTTTTGGTGAATTTGGTGTGGTTGCAAATAATATCAGCTCAGCTTCTTATTCAGCTTCTAATGCCTTGGTTGATCCTGCATTTGATGTAACGGATCAATACCAGAGCTTTTTGGCATATATGGTTGGCGTTGGTGGCCGTATTAGCTTACCAAAAATTCCTGTGATGCTTTCTATTAGCGCTCGTTTTATGTACTCAACAGCCGATGCTAAAGGTGTTGATGCACTTGGTATTGACCTTGATAATTACTCAACTTATTACAAAACCAATGCGGCTTCTGTTGGCTTGCACGCTGGTTTGGTTTACAGTTTTGAATAAGCACTTTCAAAATAGATGTATAAAAAAAGGCGCCGAGAGGCGCCTTTTTTGTTTGGAGAGATTTGTATTCTAGTTCTTTACAATATGAACAAAGCCATGTAAAGTGTAAAGGGTTATTTGTTTGTTGTCGTATTCGTATTTTTCACTCTTTGGCGTCACCATGTAGAAGTAAACGCCCTCTTCAACAGCTTTTCCGTTGAGGTCATTGCCATTCCAGTCGTTTTGGTAGTTGTCGTTCTCATAGATGAGGTTACCCCAACGATTAAAGATTTGAAGGCTGACTTGTTCGTAGTCTTCCCAGTTTTTAATGACTAAGAAATCATTGATGTTGTCTTGGTTGGCTGTCATGATATTTGGCACCACCAACGGACACTGATTGTAAACCCTAACAACCGGTGAAGTAACAGACTTGGCACATTGGTCCATGACATATACTTGGAAGTTATTGAGGTATGGTTGCAAGATGCCTGGGGCTACATAAACGGTGTCATTGTTCGGGAAGCTACCTGGCCCCCACAAGTAATTGTAAGGGGGAATTCCGTCAATGACGCTGCAGTAAATGTTGGTTCCTTCACCGAAATCGGCACAGACATTTAAAGAATCTACGGCACCAATGCTCATTGGGACGTAATCGATGATGTTCAGGGAAATAGAAGTGGTGTCAAAAGAGCCATCACAAGGGCTTGGTACAATTACGTTGAAGTTCACGGTCTCGGTACCTTCTGTAATGAGGTCAAGGATCGCTGAAATACCAATAGTGTCTGAAGCAACACCTGCCGGGATAACCAAAGTATCGTTGATGAATGGGTAGTCTTCGCCGTTTGTTGCTGAACCACTCAGGCTGATAAACACCATGAGGTTTGACGTGAGGTCTGTTCTTTTGACAATAAAACCGGCAAATCCGCAGTCTTCGATGAGTTCAGTAGGCCCCGTGACATCTACTTCAATTGGGACTTCAATTTGGCAAGCCACAACTCGGTAGCCAAAGGTTCGGATTTTGGTATTGATCAGGACGCCATTTCTCCATTCTTTTACAGCTACACCCGCTACAAAGTTTCCGATGAGGTTTGGTGTGAAGGTCATGAGCCCTGTAACAGGGTCAATGGTCACGTTTGATCCGGCACCAAAAGGCACAAATTCTGAGAAGGTTGGGTTCCAGCTTACTGGTGTGTATGGGGCTGCCGTTTCAGGGTCAGGGACCACATTGGTGAGGCTTCCGCCAAGGAAAGGAGACATCAGTTCGTAACTCAGGGAATCGCCATCGGGGTCATAGGCTGAGTGGTCAAAGTCGAGGGTGTTTTGCGAACACAAAACCAATGGTGGGTAGTTGATGAAACGAGCACCTTGGTTGTGAACGGCAATTAAAGCGTTTCCTGGAACATAGGTTGTAAGCGTAATGCCATTACCCGCTGGGTCAACGATATTGTCAATGGCGCCGGTCCAGCAGCAGCGTTGGTAGGAAATGTAATAGCCACCGGGAGTCAGTGGCATAGTGACGGTATCGATATAAATAGCGCGTTCTACACAAATATCATTTGGGACAGTCACGCAGGGGTCATCATAGACGACAGGTAAGACGTTTTGCGAAAAGACACCAATGTATCGGACCTGATAAATGCTGCCGTCTGCGTTAAAGATGGTGTAATTTAAAGGGTTGTCGAAGTTGGTCGCAGAGTTGCAATCGCGGTAAATTTCAATGGTGATTTTGTACTGATTATTTCCCAAAGAATCGTAATAGATTTCTCCACCGATAATGTGGCTAGCCCAGCTAGAGAATGCGCTTAACAGCGAAAAAATCAGGACAAAATAAAATTTCTTAAAGGTCATGTTTCAAAATTTGTACGCGAAGATACAAACTAAGCACTTGAAAGCCATGTGATAAGTTTGTATATTCGTTGTTTATGGTCAAGTACGGTCATTTATTTGCATTTTTCTTCCTCTTTTTTACATGTCTAGTACATGCTGAAACAGAAGATCAATTGCGCAAAAACCTGCAAAAAACCAAGGACAAGACGTCACATTTGCAAGCAAGGTTGCATCTGCTATCTTTTTTGGAAGAAACCAATAAATCTTCGTGGCTAAAAGAGCTTGAATTGATTGAAAAACAAGCGCTTGCCTATAACAATCCCAAAGATCAAAAAATTATATCGCTGCTGCTTTGTGAAAAAGCTATCTATCTAGGGGCGTTTTCCAATGCAAAATTGAATTTTGAGCACAATCTAAAAACGTACATTTTTCAGAGTAAGCAATTAGAATGGCGAAGAAAACTTCTTGAATATACGCTCAAACAAAATAAATCATCTCAGAACTTCAGAAGCTTGTTGGCTTATAGTCGCCGCTTCATGAAAAACAAGCAGAGTGCGCAGTTGTATCAAATTCAAGCCACCCATTATTTAGTCCAAGGGCAAATAGATTCTGCACTGATACTCAGTGATCAGTCGGTGCAAATTGCCAAACGCTCTGCCGGAAGCTGGACCCTCATTAATGCTTTGCAAGCCCAAGCAGAAGTGTTTTGGCGCGCTAATTTACTGGATAAAGCTGTTCAGCGCTCGATATTTTCACTGCAATTGGCAGAGGAAGCACAGCTGCCTTATTTCAAAATCAGGCCTTTGATCTTGATTGCAGCGATTTCCTTAGAGGTGGGTAATGATGATCAAACCATTGCCTATGCCAAGCGTGCTCAAAATTTAGCCGATCAGTACCAAGACGATTTCTTTCGGGCCTATTCAGCGCTCATCTTAAGTGAGCATTTTCTGCAACTAAAACAAACAACAAAAGCACAAAACAACCTCAATTTTGCCCTGAGCTATTTTGAGCGCATCAATAATCAAGAGGCTTTGCACCGTGCTATTTTGTGTCAGGCTAATATTGCTGCTACCAAAGGGCAGGACGCAAGCCCTTATTTTTTAAAGTTGACCAATTACTTGAAAGCGGGTCAATCTTCTTTATTGGCAGATAAATTCCATCTCGAATATGGCAAGTATTTCTTGATCAAACAGCAATTTTCAGCTGCTGAAAAACACCTCAAAGCTGTATTAGAACCCATCTCTTCAAATGAGCAAATTAGGCCGCAAATAGCTGTTGCCTATGCTTTGTTGGCAAAAATTGCCCTGCAAAAAGGCGATTTAAAAGCGGCGTTAGCTTATCAAAAGGCCTATTCAGATTGGTTGGCCAAAAGCCCGGTTTGGCGCAGTGCAGCCCGCATTGAGGAAATGACCTCGAGTAATTTACGTGAAGAACGCGAACGCCTCATTGACTTTCAACGGGCTTCTATTGAGAAAGCGCAAAAAGAACGCAAGATCATAGAACTTCAAAAAGACCGCCAGCTTTTTATTTCCATCATTTTTATTGTGGCTATCATATTTGGGGTCGTGATTTTTATTTTGCGCATCCAGCAAAGCCGCATCAAGCAAGAACAGCGCGAGGCCGAACTTTCACAAACCTTGCTGCGCACGCAAATGAACCCGCATTTTGTCTTCAATGCCATGTCGGTCATCCAAAGTTATATTTACGAAAACGACCCCGAGAAATCGTCTCAATTTCTAGTGAAGTTTTCCAGACTCATGCGCCTCATCCTCGAAAATTCACCCAAAGAATTTATTCCTATTGAACTCGAGATTGAAATCCTTGACAAGTACTTGGCTACCCAGAAAATGCGCTTTGAGAACCGCTTTGACTACACCCTTGACATCAGCGATGACTTGTTGTTCAACAAAGCGATGGTGCCACCCATGATTACGCAGCCTTTCATCGAAAATGCCATCGAACATGGGCAATTGCATACCGTAAAAGATGGACACATTTTGGTGCAAATGCGCGCGGAAGGACAGTCGATGCTGCTCAGGATTGAAGACAACGGAGTAGGTCGTAAGAAATCGCAGAAAACCAAGAAAATCCGAACGCACAAGAGTATGGCGATTGACATTACCAAAGAACGCATTGAGATTATCAATAAAAAGTATAAATTTAATGGAAGTCTTCTTTTTGAGGACCTCAATAAAGAACAAGAAACCGGAACAGTTGTGAAGTTGGTACTACCTCTTCGCTATGAAGCCTCTATTTAAGCTGCAACTATGAGTACAAAAGTTTTGATCATTGACGACGAAAAGCCAACGCGTACTTTCATTCGCAAAATGCTTGAATCATTTGACCTGAATCTCAATATCTATATCGATGGCGAAAATGTTCAGAGTGGAATAGAAGCCATTGAAGACATACAACCGGATATCGTTTTGCTCGATATTCAAATGCCAGATGGCAATGGTTTTGACGTACTGCGCAATGTCAAGTACAAGAACTTTGAAGTGATCTTCATTACGGCCTTTCAAGAATTTGCGGTGCAGGCCATTAAGTTTTCAGCCCTTGACTACATCCTTAAGCCAATTGATGCAGAAGAGTTGCATACGGCACTTTCTAATGCCATTCAGCACCTCGATCAGAAAAAAGAAGAGAGCCAATTTAGTGTGTTGCAGCACAATATTCAGCCGCAGCACAAAAGAAAGCTCGTGCTCAAGACGCAAGAGAGCATTTTTGTAGTAGAAATCGACGACATCGTGCATTGTGAAGCAGACAAAAACTATACTTTTTTCTATCTGAACGACGGCAAGAAAATCTTGGTTTCCAAGACCCTCAAAGACTACGACACCATGTTGGCTGGCTTTTCATTTTTCAGGGTGCATCAGTCGCACTTGATCAATCTCAATTTTGTGGAGCGCTATGACAAGCACGACGGTGGCTCTGTGATTTTGAAAGACGGAAGTTCTATTCCGCTGTCGCCAGCAAAAAAAGAACAGTTCTTTAAGAGTCTCGATCAGTTATAGTGCAGCTAATGCTTGGTCAAGATCTTCAATGAGGTCTTGTGCATCTTCAATGCCGACACTCAGGCGAATCAATGAATCTACGACGCCGCTTTTTTCTCTGACCTCTTTCGGGATAGACGCATGCGTCATGGTAGCAGGATGCCCAATCAATGATTCAACTCCTCCTAAAGATTCAGCTAAGGCAAAAATTTCTACATTTTTCACAAAAGAAAGTGCATCTTCTAAACGATCGCCCTTCAAGGTGAAAGAAATCATGCCGCCAAAACCGCGCATTTGTTTTTTAGCCACTTCATGATTCGGGTGCGTTTCAAATCCTGGCCAATATACTTTGGCAACTTTTGGGTGCTGCTGTAAGTAATTGGCAATTTGAATACCGTTTTCACAGTGTCTTTGTACGCGCAAGTGTAGTGTTTTGATACCGCGGAGTACCAAGAAAGAATCCATAGGTGCGGTAACTGCTCCTGAAGAGTTCTGAATGCGGTACATTTCGTTGGCAAGAGCGTCGTCGTTGCAAACCAATGCGCCCATCACGACATCAGAGTGGCCACCTAAATATTTCGTAACGGAATGCATCACGAAATCGGCACCGAGGTCTAGTGGGTTTTGTAGGTAAGGTGTTGCAAAAGTGTTGTCTACACAAAGCAAGGCTTTTGCACTTTTGGCAATCTGAGCCATTGCTTCAATATCGATGATGTTCATCATGGGATTGGTTGGCGTTTCAACCCAGATGAGTTTGGTGTTTTCATTGACGAGTGCCTCCACATTGGCCGGGTTTTGCATATCTACGAAATGAAAAACGATGCCATATTTAGCAAAAATGGTATTGAATATGCGGTAAGAACCACCGTAAAGGTCATTGGTTGAAATGACTTCATCTCCGGGGTTGAGCATTTTAATAATGCAGTCAATAGCAGCCAAACCAGAGCCAAAACAAGCGCCGTGTTTGCCGTTCTCAATAGCGGCAATATTTTTTTCTAAGGCATGACGTGTTGGGTTCTGCGTACGTGAATACTCATAGCCCTTGTGATTACCTACACCATCTTGTACATAGGTAGAGGTTTGGTAAATAGGTGTCATGATGGCTCCTGTTGCAGGATCAGGATGTACGCCTGCGTGGATGGCTTTGGTAGCAAATTTCATTGAAAAATATTTTTGACAAAATTAATAGAATCTTTAAGGCAGGCCTAATTCAATGAAGGGGTCCCAGAAAACTTTTTCAAAGTTTTTAATTTGATCATTTTCCACGATGATTCCTTCCTTTGCTAAGAGTTCTTCCATGTGCATTGGATTTTCGAAGTGATTTTTTCCACTCAACAAACCCACCCGATTGACCACCCGATGCGCTGGCACATCAGAAAGTGCATGACTTGCATTCATGGCCCAACCTACCATTCTTGCGGCTTGTTTGGCACCTAAATAATTAGCAATAGCACCATAACTCGTGACACGACCTTCAGGTATCAACCGAACGACATCATAAACATCCTGAAAAAAATCCTTGTTTTTGAGCACAAACAAAGATAGAAAGGCTTTTCAAAAATGAGTGCAAAAAAAAGCCACCCCGAAAGGTGGCTTTGTATGTTAAGAGAAGACTCAATTACTTTTTATCGCAACATGCTTCTTTTTTATCGCCATGACAAGCTGCCTTATCACCAGTGCAAGCAGCTTCTTGACCTGTGCAATGACCATTTGACATTTCACACTGAGCAGCACCTGCTTCTTTTTTGTCGCCGTGACCATCACCCAAGATTGGTGCAATCACCAAACCTACAAGACAAGTCAATTTGATCAAGATATTCATTGATGGGCCAGAAGTATCTTTAAATGGATCACCAACAGTATCACCAGTTACAGCCGCTTTGTGCGCATCAGAACCTTTGAAAGTCATTTCTCCGTTGATCATTACACCAGCTTCGAAAGATTTTTTAGCGTTATCCCATGCACCACCAGCGTTGTTTTGGAAGATTGCCCAAAGTACACCAGATACAGCAACACCTGCCATGTAACCACCAAGTACTTCAGCAGCCATTGGCCAGTTACCAGAAATGAAACCAGTCCCAAGACCGATTAAAATAGGTGTTACAATGGTGAGGGCACCTGGCAACATCATTTCGCGAAGCGCAGCTTTTGTAGAAATTTCTACACACTTACCGTATTCTGGCGTTCCTGTTCCTTCCATGATTCCTGGAATTTCACGGAACTGACGACGTACTTCGTTCACCATGTCCATCGCGGCACTACCTACAGATTTCATAGCAAGTGCAGAGAAAACTACAGGGATCATACCACCAATGAAAAGTGCAGCTAAAACTGGCGCTTTAAAGATGTTGATACCTTCGATACCAGTGAAGGTTACGTAAGCAGCAAACAATGCAAGGGCAGTAAGTGCAGCAGATGCAATAGCAAAACCTTTACCTACAGCAGCAGTTGTGTTTCCTACAGAGTCAAGAACGTCTGTTCTTTGACGAACTTCTTTAGGCAATTCGCTCATTTCAGCAACACCACCAGCGTTATCAGCGATAGGTCCAAAAGCATCGATTGCCAACTGCATAGCAGTAGTTGCCATCATGGCTGAAGCAGCGATTGCCACACCGTAGAAACCAGCTAATGCATAAGATCCCCAAATGGCAGCAGCAAATAAAATCACTGAAGAGAAAGTAGAGATCATACCTGTAGCCAAACCAGCAATGATGTTGGTAGCGGCACCAGTAGATGAATTTTGAACGATACCGAGAACTGGTTTTTTACCAAGTGCAGTATAATATTCAGTAAAGTAAGAAATAAGGTATCCTACAGAAAGACCAACAAGCGTTGCGTAAAATACGTGACGGCTAGGAATTTCCATAACGCCTTCACCGAAGAAATTCATTTGAATAGTTTCAGGAAGCATCCATTTTACTAAGAACCATCCGGCAACCGCTGAAATAACGATTGAAGAGATGTTACCAATGTTAAGTGCTTTTTGAACTTCAGCTTCTTTAGCATCGTTTGAAGAAATACGAACGAGGAAAGTACCAATGATAGAAGCGATGATACCAACACCAGCGATCATGATTGGCAATAAAATTGGGCCCATACCTTGGAAACCAGAAAGCGCTTGACCGTTGTCAGCCATGTCTTTAATGATGTAGTTACCAAGAACCATAGAAGCCAATACAGTAGCCACATAAGATCCGAAGAGGTCAGCACCCATTCCGGCTACGTCACCAACGTTGTCACCAACGTTATCAGCAATTGTAGCTGGGTTACGTGGATCATCTTCTGGAATACCCGCTTCAACTTTACCTACGAGGTCAGCACCTACGTCAGCAGCTTTAGTATAAATACCACCACCAACACGTGCAAATAATGCGATAGATTCAGCACCTAAAGAGAAACCAGCAAGGGCCTCAAGTACCATTGTCATTTTATCGTAGTCCCAAGCGCCACCTTGAAGGAAGTAGTTTAGGAAACCAAAGAAGAACAAAGACAAACCTAATACGGCAAGACCTGCAACACCAAGCCCCATTACCGTACCACCACCAAAAGAAACTTTAAGTGCGTTTGGCAATGAAGTTTTAGCAGCTTCTGTTGTTCTAACGTTAGCATCAGTAGCTACGCGCATACCGATGTTTCCTGCAATCGCAGAAAAGATAGCACCAACAATAAATGCCGGAACAATCAACCAGTGTGTTGTAGGAACTACTGTAGAAATACCAAAAAGTGCAGCGGATGCAATAACAACGAAGATGGCAAGCAAGCGGTACTCAGCAGAAAGGAATGCCATGGCACCCTCTTTAATGCTTTTAGCGATACCTTGCATTTTTTCATCACCTGCAGGTTGTTTTTTTACCCATGCCATTTTGACGAGCATAAAAAGCAAGCCAACTAATGAGAGTGCGATAGGAATGTAAATTACGTTCATAGATTACTTGTTAAGTGTAAAATTCGGGCAAAAGTAGCTGATTCTGCCTAGGAAAGCAAATACGTAAGAAAAAAATAAGGGTTACATAATGTTACCCTTTTTTTATTTCATCAATATACAAATGAAAAGGTAGCTTACAGAAATGAACCTATCTTTTGTTTGAGAACATTTAAAGGAAATGCACCACTTTCGCGCCATAACATTTTCCCTTCTTTAAAGAGCAAAAAAGTAGGCACGCCACGAATTTTAAATTGATCGGCAATAGCTGGATTTTTATCAACGTCTATTTTTAGGATACGGACTTTTGCACCGTATGCTTTTTTGAAATCTTCGAGAACAGGAGACATTGTTTTACATGGGCCACACCAAGTTGCATGAAAGTCAACAAGGGTTGGTGTAGCTGAATCGATAATTTCTTTAAACTTTCCCATGAATATAGCTGATAAATAAGTGTGTAAATTTAAGTATTACTGTGGTTTTGATTTGTAACAAATGCTACAATTAGTTACAAAAAAAGGGCCTTAAATAAGGCCCTAAATGGTGTTTTTTTTTAGAAAAGATATGATCCTTAAATTTTCGTGTAAGTTGCTACACAAGTGCCACTACCACCAATGATTGGTGTGGTGTTGTCATAGGTGTATGTGATCGTAATTGTATTGGCTTGGTCATTTATAGTACCAACACCAGAGAAAGTCACTTGACCAAAAGTAAAGTCAATAGTTTGTGTCGGGATGTTGATAGCGCTACCGTTTACAGTTGCTGTTGCTGTTCCGCCGACAATATTAAACATGTTGTCAATGAGTAGATCGTTGGTTCCGGCTGTGCCTGTAGCAAATACAGGTGCAGTTGCAAGCGGGAAAGATGTTCCGCAATCGCTACTTACTTCCCAATTGACTAACCAGTTATTCATGCCAATCACAACGTTTACAGTGCGTGTTGCTGTTGAAGTACCGTTATCGTTGGTTGCCGTATAAGTAAGCGTGTAAGTTCCTTTGGTATTTGCGTCTACCTGACCCGTTGTAGTTACAGTGGCAGCTGTGCCATCAGTATTTGTTGCAGTAGCGCCAGCATCATTGTAAGCGTCTCCAACATTAATTGTTTCAGGATTATTGCCATTGACAACAAGTGTTGGGGCAAACTTACAAGAGCCATCGTCTTTTTTGGCTTCAGTGCTATAGTTAACGGCACTTGGGTCTGTACAGCCTTTTTTCTTGCAGCTAGATGCAGTTCCGAGTAAAAGTGCTGAAATCGCTAGTAATGAGAGTGTTTTGTTCATTTTTTTAGTTTTAGTAGGTTCGAAGATATAAAACATTTAAACAGCTTGCAACAAACGTATGCTGCTAGATTTTATTGCATAAAAAAAGCGGCGCCCCAAGGAGCGCCGCCTTCCAACCAAACGATAGGCTTTAGTCTTGCAACACCTCTGCTTGACCATTTGGTGTTACAAGCGCATTTTTGATTTTTTCTTCTAGTTCTTCCATGAGTTCAGGATTGTCTAGAATGAGTGATTTAATAGCATCACGTCCTTGACCAAGTTTGGTCTCTCCGTAAGAGAACCAAGAGCCACTCTTTTTAAGAATGTTGAGGTCTACTCCTAAATCGATGATTTCACCGACTTTAGAAATACCTTCGCCATACATGATGTCGAATTCTGCCTTGCGGAAAGGAGGAGCAACTTTGTTCTTGACAACTTTTACTTTGACGCGGTTACCAATGATGTCTTCACCTTCTTTCAATTGTGTAGCTCTTCTGATGTCGATGCGGATAGAAGAGTAGAATTTGAGGGCGTTACCACCGGTAGTTGTTTCTGGATTGCCAAACATGACCCCAATTTTGTCGCGCAACTGGTTGATGAAAATACAGCAGCAACCAGCTTTATTTATAGAACCAGTGAGTTTACGAAGTGCTTTTGACATCAGGCGTGCTTGAAGCCCCATTTGAGAGTCTCCCATTTCGCCTTCAATTTCTGCTTTTGGCGTGAGGGCCGCAACGGAGTCAATGACGATGAGGTCAATAGCGCCTGAACGGATGAGGTTATCGGCAATTTCAAGTGCTTGCTCACCGTTGTCTGGCTGAGAAATAAGTAGGTTAGCGACATCTACACCCAATTTTTGGGCATAAAATTGATCGAAGGCGTGTTCGGCATCGATGAAAGCAGCAATACCACCTTGTTTTTGAACTTCAGCAATAGCGTGAATGGCCAATGTAGTTTTACCAGAAGATTCTGGGCCGTAGATTTCAACTACGCGACCCTTTGGGTAGCCGTTGATGCCAAGGGCAAGATCAAGGGTGAGTGAACCTGTAGGGATGACATCTACTTTTTCTACAGGAGCATCTCCTAATTTCATAACGGCTCCTTTGCCGAATGTTTTGTCAAGCTTCTCCATGGTCAATTGGAGTGCTTTGAGTTTTTCGAGGTTTTGTTCTTTAGACATATCGTTTGTTGTTTTGAGCGAGGCTCGGTGAATAATTTTTACAAAGTTGCAAGAGGAAGAGCGTAAACGATTTACGATCTATAAAAAATAATTAATAACAAGAGAGCACTTCGTTGGCGTGATCTTTTGTATTGGGTTTTTCTAGGACTTTAATTAAGGTGTGTGTTTCATCAAAAATGAAAGTCATGCGATGAATGCCGTCATAGACTCTGCCCATGAATTTTTTGGTGCCCCATACGCCAAATGCCTGGATGATTGTTTTGTCGGTGTCTGAGATCAAAGGGAAGTTAAGCTCATATTTATTGACAAACTTGGTGTGTGACGCAACGCTGTCTGCGCTAATGCCAATGACATGAACACCAGCAGCTACGAGTGCTTCTTGGCCGTCGCGGATGCTACAAGCCTGAGCCGTACAACCAGGGGTGTCGTCTTTTGGGTAGAAATAAATGACTAAACGCTTTCCGGCGTAGTCAGTGCTATTGATGGAATTGCCGTTTTGGTCAAGCCCAGTAAAGGATGGAAGCTTGCTTCCTGGAGTGAGTGTATTCATAATGCTTAAAAAATAATCTGTTTAACGATGAAAAACTAATCAAATGTAAAAACTATTCATCAATAACAAAACATGATTGACAAAAAAGTTTAATCCTTGTCAGTATTTTAACAGACGAAAAATGAAGACGCACCATGAAATGATGCTGACAGCACCGCCGATTGGCGTAATTGGCCCCAGTATTCCGACCGCCATACCCGCGTGTTTGAGTGCCACAATGCCGTAAATAGAGCCGCTAAATAAAAGCATACCGATCAGCATGGTTCTAAGCAAACCCTTCATTTGGAAACTAAAGCGATCTGCATTTAAGGCTAATATTAAAATACCCATCGAAAGTGATCCTTGATAACGCACCCCAACATCAAAAGTATGTTGTAAATCTTGAGTTAAAATATCCTTCAGTGCATGCGCGCCAAAGGCCCCCAAAACAATTGAAAGCATCAAAAAAATACTGGCCAGAACGGTACTTTGTTTTTCCATTCCACGAAGTTGTGAAAAAAAGTAAAATCAAGCTGTATCTTTGCAAAGATGTTTGGAAAATCTTTGCTCTTGCTTTTTGCCCTTGTGCTGTTTGCGTGTCAACAAGACCAGCAAGACAACTTTGATTATGTTCAATATGAAGCCTTCGACTTAAGTCGTTATGATTTGCCAGCAAGCATCATGCTGCCCGATGCTTCGGCCGGAATAGGAACTTCTTTGAAACCAAAAGTAAGTTATGAAATAGGAGGGTTTAAGTGGCGCATCGATGTCGGGCGCAATTATACCATGCTCATTGAAGATTACGGAGACAACGCCTTGCGTTTTGAAGAGTTCAAAAGAAAATTATTCAAACCCAATCGCTATTTTGATATCAAGGTCGTAGAACAACAACCCAATTTATTGATTTATAAAAGAGTGGTGAAGGGTGCTTATGTCGCACAGCCAAATGAAAAGTATCATATATATAGTGTCTGTAAAATTGACGAAAACTACTATGAGATCATGAATCGTGAACAAGGCGACTCCAAAAGGGTTGTAGATTTTATGTTTCATAGTATTCAATCCATTCAAGCAAAAAAATAAACATGACCAGAGAAGCCGTACTCGAGGTATTAGGAAAAATTACAGAGCCAGATCTCAAGAATGATTTGGTGAGCCTCAATTTGATTGAAAACCTGCAGGTCGAAGGCCAAAACGTCTCATTAGAGGTGCGCATCTCAAACCCTGCTTTGCACGCTCGCAAGCGCATGCAAGAAGCCATTGAGTTTAACTTGAAGCGCGTTTTTGGGCAAGACATTCAAATTCAGTGTAAAATACAAGGCCTCGATGCAGAAAGCCGCAGCGCCAGAAGAAAAATCCTTCCGGACGTCAAGAAAATCATCGCTGTAGCTTCCGGAAAAGGTGGCGTTGGAAAATCTACCATCACAGCCAATTTAGCTGGTGGTTTGGCTAAAAAAGGTTATAAAGTTGGCATTGTTGATGCTGATGTTCATGGCCCATCTATGCCCACCATGTTTGACCTTGTGGGTGATCGCCCGAAAATGATAGATGTCAATGGGCAATCGCTCATTAGCCCGATTGAATCTAACGGAATTGGCATTTTGTCAATTGGTTTTTTCACCAATCAAGATGATGCCGTTGTTTGGAGAGGCCCTATGGCTGCCAAAGCGCTGACACAACTTTTCACCGATGCACACTGGGGAGAACTCGATTTCTTGCTCGTCGATTTACCACCGGGCACCAGCGACATCCATTTGTCCTTGATGCAAACGGTTCCGCTCGACGGCGTAGTGATCGTCAGTACGCCACAAGAAGTAGCACTTGCCGATGCCAGACGCGGTATTCAAATGTTTCGCCTAGATTCATTTAAAGTGCCGATTCTCGGAATTGTAGAAAACATGGCCTATTTTACACCTGCCGAATTACCAGACAACAAGTACTATATTTTCGGTAGAGATGGTGCCAAGAATTTAGCAGAAGGGATGCGCGTTCCGTTTTTAGGAAGTATTCCGCTTGTTCAGGGTGTTTGTGAAGCCGGAGATGCAGGCAGACCAGCTGTTTTTCAGCAAAATACACCTACAACACAGGCTTTTGATGAATTAGTTCATAACTTTGAGATCGAATTACAGCGCCTAGACGCTGCAACGCCAAAAGCTTAATTTGATGGAGAAAGCACAATTACGCGCAAAAGTGCTCGATGCACTAGATCAACTCAGACCTTTTATGCACGCCGATGGCGGCGATATGGAATTGGTTGATATCACCGATGACGCCATCGTTCAAGTGCGTTTATTGGGTTCTTGCAGTGACTGCTCGATGTCGCAAATGACCATCAAAGGCGGCCTAGAGGAAGCGCTCAAACTTGCGGCTCCTGAACTCAAAGGTGTCGAAGCGGTATAAGCATGAAGGTCAAGTTTGTGGTCATTGGCAAAACAGCTTTCGACGATTTAAAAGTCGGCGAACAGCGTTACCAAAGCAGACTCATTCATTACTGCCAATTTGAAAGACTCGAACTTCCCGACGTCAAAAATCCAAAAGCATTAAGTAAGGCCCAAATCAAAGAAAAGGAAGGGCAACTCTTACTTGAAAAATTACAGCCACAAGATTTTGTGGTGCTCCTCGATGAAAATGGACAGCACTTTAGTTCTGAAGAATTGGCCTCCTGGATAGATAAAAAACAACTCCAACACGCAGGCCCTTTTGTTTTCATTATTGGCGGCGCCTACGGTTTCAGCGCAGCGGTTTACCAACGCGCCGATTACAAATTATCCCTTTCCAAAATGACCTTTTCGCACCAGATGGTAAGAATGATTTTTCTCGAGCAGCTCTATCGGGCCTACAGTATATTAAAAGGAGAACCGTATCATCATGCTTGATCAATTGCGTTTGCACCGCCTGATTTTCAAAAAACCAGCAGGCACCAGTCGCGGAGTACTGCAGAGCAAACCCTCCTGGATTTTTACACACACGACAACTAGTGGCCGCCAAATCGAGACAGAATTCCCGATCATACCGGGTTTGTCACCAGAATTTCAAGATGAAACGCAATACCAAAGTCAACTAGAAAGTTTTCTATCTGAAGCCTTGACTTCCCTTGAGTTATGGACAACGCCCGCTTTCATGTCTTCAGCATCTTGGTTGCAATTTGTTGCCAAGTGGGCTGCATATCCGTCGTTTATTTTCGGCTTAGAAATTTTAATCTTCAGCATTCAGACAGAGAAATACCCCCTTCTTTTTGATACTCCTTTTACAAGAAAGGAGCAGTCCATTCCGATCAATGGCTTGGTTTGGATGGACACACAAATGAATATGCGCGAGCAAATTCAGCAAAAAATTGCGCAAGGTTTCAAGGTTGTCAAGCTTAAAATTGGCGCGATTGCTTGGGAGGAAGAATTGGCACTCATCCAAGAACTCCGCCAACATTTTTCAGAGCAGCAAATCACCGTTAGGGTAGATGCCAACGGCGCCTTTTCCACACATAAGGCCATAGAAATTCTAAAAGAATTAGAAGCTTTAAAAGTGCATAGTATTGAGCAGCCCATTCAAGCTGGGCAGGCTCAAGAAATGGCTCGTTTGTGTCGGGAAAACATCGTGTCTATTGCCCTTGATGAGGAATTAATAGGTGTCAATACGTATCAAGAACGGGTGGCCTTGCTCTCCGAAATTAAGCCACAATACATCATTTTAAAACCAAGTTTACACGGTGGTTTTACGGGCACCAAAGAATGGATTGCCATTGCAGAACGTTTGGGAATTGACTGGTGGCTCACTAGCGCCTTGGAAAGTTCAATCGGGCTCAATGCTATTGTGCAATTTGGCGCTTGTTATCCGTTAACCCTTGCGCAGGGCTTTGGTACAGGAGCTTTGTACACCAATAATTTTGCAGCAAATTTAAAGATAGATCAAGGTCAAATGTACTGGCTTAACGACCCACACAAGGGCTGATTTCAGTACAATTTTGATAAACCATGTCGTGCAAAATCAATTGGGCAGCTAAGGCCAACTGAGAATAGTTTTGCGAATTATTTCCAAAACCGGCAGCTGAATTTTGCCACATGGCTTTAATGAGTTCTTGCGAACCTTCGGTTGGTTGAATTTTATTGACAACTGCGGCTACATTCATCGCTCCTGCGTGGTAAACATGCAGTACAAAAAGGCGAAACCACATGTCCGACTCATTGTAGGTTATTTGATGTGCAGCTAAAATTTTCTTGGCCTCAGGAATGCAAATTTTGCGAATCAATTGTGCAGCGCCATATGCCGAGCGCTCAAAATCTTTTCTTTCGTCCGTTTCACTATTTACTATTAAACCTTGAGACCTCGCTACACTAGGCATCAATTGAAATGCACCATAAGCACCGGTAGAGGACTTGCGCATTTGGGCTGGGCTTTCAATTAACAAAATGGCTTGTGCATACCATGGGTCAACGCCGTAACGTTCAAATGCGGCAACTCCTTTTGATAAACTAGGATACACTTCATTAAACTTATAGAAGTCATTTTTGCCAGTTGTGACATAGATTCTTTCTGTAGATGGCAAACCATAGGCAATTCTTAAGGCTTGGCGTGTGCTATCTTTTTGCGCTTCAGTTTGGCGGTTCCAGTCGCGATTCGACATTTTTGCTAAAACTTGACGCGTAGCTGCTACATTGACCAAACAAGAGTCTGGGGCAAGTAACATGATTTTTTTCCAGAACTGAGCCTGCGGAAGCTGATCCCAACGGTCTTCAAAAAGGGCTTCGGCATGCATAATTGTGTGTACGCCGTGTGCCTGATGCACATTGATTTTGTCGGCCTCCCAAGTGCTGAGGGGCTGAGCTATTATTTGTTGTAATTGGAAGGTTAAAATAAGGCCGGAGAGCAGCGTACTGATTTTCATGATTTAAAAATACAAATAACCCCAAGGTGAATTTTTGTTACAAAAATTGTCTTTACACACCACAATGTTGAAATGCTTAATTTTACCCATGCGCATTTTAAAAAAGTGGCTCGGATTTCCGCTCATCTTATTGGTAAGAGTTTACCAACTTTTTATCTCGCCTTTATTTCCGGCAACTTGTCGCTACACACCCACGTGTTCGTCTTACATGATCGAAGCCATACAGGTTTGGGGGCCAATCAAAGGAACATTTCTAGGCTTGAAACGCATATCTAGCTGTCATCCGAGAGGTGGTTTTGGCTATGACCCAGTTCCTAAACGCGATTCGGCAGACTCAAACGCTGCTTCAGTACCCGATAACAATGCAAATACGTGTCAAAATCACGAGCATTAGCCAAAATTTCATGTGGGTCATGACTTTTTGTTTGTAGCTGAGGGTCTTCTAGAAATAAAAACCAACGGTAAATCAAATCAACACTTTCGCTTCTTTTTGCCGGAAAATCAGCCGCCTTTACTGAGCAATAAAAGTGCAACGATTTTCTAGCACGGGTCAGCAGGACATTGAGTCTTTTGCCGCCTTGCGCTTGGTTCATAGGTCCAAAGCGCAGGTTGAACTCGTTATGCTCATTCTTCCCAAAACCAAAGCTAATGAGTAAATGATCGCATTCTTCGCCTTGAATTTGCTCGAGCGCCAAGAAAAACGCTTGCCGTTGATTGATTTTATCTTCTAAAATGGCCTGGTCTTTTTGAGAAAGTTGCGTATAAATACATTGCAATTGTTGTACAGAAAAGGCCACTACGCCAACTTTATCGTTTTGCTTCAACAGCTTACTGAGGTCTTTGGCCAATGCTTGCGCTTCGTTGATGTTTTGTCGCTCAAGATATTGCCCATCAGCTACAAAGTGCTGAAAGATAGCGGTTTGATTATTGCTAGTAGATGGCCAAGTTTGCAGTTCATTTTTATAAAAATGCTGATTGGAGAAGGCAATGAGGCTAGGATGCTTACTTCTGTAATGATAACGCAATAACTGACCTGGCAAGTGAAAGGCCGCCTGATGCAAAAGATCGATGACACCATCGGCTTGTGCCGAGAAATAGGAACTTGGGCTCATTTGTTCAGGGTCTCCGGCAATGAGTGCCGTTTCTACACGCTGGAGGGCGCCAATTGCATGGCTCAAGGGCAACTGACTCGCTTCATCAAAGAGTCCGAAATCAAACAATGAGCGTTGCATTGGTAAACTGCTAGCTACTAAAGCAGGGCTTAACAACCATACCGGATAAATGGCAAAAAGCCAGTCTGCAGCAGGCCCTTCAAGTAGTGTTTTAAGTGAGCTAAACTGCCGTGTTTTGGCCATTTCTTTCACGAGGATTGACTTGCCTTTACGCAGATTTTGTCGGGCTATTTTTTGTGCTTCGTTGAGCTTTCGAATAGGAGCAGTTAGCAAATGCTCAAGTTCTTGAAATTTGTCAAGTTGACGCTGCTGCACCTTTTCTTGAAAAAGCTGTTGCGCGACTTGTTTTTGATCAAGTGTAGCCTCTATTTCACGCTTGAGAACTTGCTCATCCCATTGGTATAACAATGGATATTGGGTACGCAAATAGCTCCAAAATTCATCTTTGAGCGCCTCTGCTACTTCCTCATCTTGCCTGAGTGTCGACCAAAGTTCAAATGGAACTTGTTGCAGCTTATCTAAATTTGCTTGTAAGGTTTCAAATACCTTTGAAAGTTGAATTTGGAGTGCTGTAAATGGAAGTTCAGTCGTTTGAAATAACTCGCGGTTCAAACTCGCTAAACGATATATTTGGGTTTGTTTTGAAACGTATAACGAACGTTCGGTTGAAGCTAATCCTTGATACCACGACAGCGCTTCCCAATTGATTTGCTTGAGCAATTGCAATAAAATGAGTAAATCTTGTTTGTTAAATTCAAGGCCCATTCCTTCAAGTTTGAGCTGGTATTGCTGCACTTGCACTTTCGATTGCCAATAAAGATTCAGGTCTTTTTCAAATTGACCCAGTTGAAGTTCAGGTAAACGCAACCACTGCTGTGCCAGTTTGCGCCACTGTCTTTTTTTGAAGAACCCGCTTTCCTCTGACCTTGCTTTTAAGAGCGGAAACTCTTCTTTGCTCGGAATTTGTAGCCATGCGCTGAGGTTTTCCTCTTGGAGTGCCAGCTTTTTTTCTTTTTGTAAATATTGTGTTAGTGTTTTTTCAAGACCCTGTTGCTGTGCCAAAATCTGTTTGGCATATTTTTGAAAAACTTGCGTTTGAAATTGCTGACAAATGAGACTTTTTTTAGCGAGCTCGTCTAAATCTCTCGTGGTTTCAAGCGCAAAGTCGTTTTTCAATGCTGCGCGTAAAAGCTGCCACTCTTCCCATGCTTTTTCTAACCAAAGGGCTTCTTTTTCGGACCAGACTTTACCGAGTTGCGGTAAAATTTCGAACAACGCCGTAGGAATTTGCTTTTGATAAGCGCGATGTGCTAACCATTGTTTCCAACGCGCATTTGACGCGTTACTGACGATACGTTTTGTGCCAAAAAGTTCCTGAAGTGCTTCAAAGCTTTGCTTGCTTTCTTTTTGGAGTTCATGGCGTTCTTGCCAATATTGGGCAGCTTTAGTTGTGGCATTTATTTGTAATGCCTTTGGCTTGGGATTGGCCTGCAGTAAAGCTTGAAAATCGGATTGCAGCTGCTGGTAAAAGCCCTTGAGTTCATTTTTATTGGGCGCCACTAAACAATACTGACCCAAACCAACTTCTGTCAACCTGTGTTTGAGCACTTCTAGTGCGCCGCGTTTTTCACTTACAACAAGCGCCTTTTTTTGCTCAAAAATGAGTTGCGCGATATAATTACTCAGGACAGCAGACTTACCCGTTCCGGGAGGGCCATAAATGACACAAGAGGTGCTTGAGGCCAGTTCTAGTGCCTTTTTTTGATCGGGATCAAGAGGTGAAATACTGTCTTCAAATTGTTTCCCATTCGCTGTTATTTCTTGGTCGAAATCGCCAAGCACCTGAAGCAGGGCCGTTGAAAACTCATCTTGAGTTTTGAGTGCTTCCCATTCTCTTCTTAGTTCATAACGCTGAGGATGGAAATTTCCAATATAAGTTGCAGGAGTATAACTTTCAAAAACACCTTTCTGTATGAGGGTCTCGATCCACTCAACACTTGGATTGTCTGGCGCTTCTAGTTGCCATTCATTCTTCAGATAAAGTTTGACAAATGGATTGAGTTCGGGCTGTTCTGCAAATTCTATGTTTTTTTGCTCGGCCTGAAAACTAAGTGCTTCGTGGAAAAAAACAGGTGTTTGTAATTTTTTTTGACCTTTTTGCCACTGCAAAACTCCTGTTGTCAGGACCAAGGCATCTATACCTTGTTCGCGTTTGATTTTTCTGGTTTCTTTGAGAATAGATTGAGCTATGCTGGTTCCTTCCCAAAGGGCCGCAGGTTCGCCAACTACTTTGTTGAAATCGATATTGACCAAGGGGTCATCGGTGCGCAGCAGGGTAAGCTCTGATTCCCAAGTATGGTAATATGCTTCAATGACTGCTGACATGACGTAAAGTTAGCATCTCTAAGTCGAATAAAAAATCTAATTTTATCTACAAACTCCAATTATGAAATTAGCCTTCAGTGCATTAGTCCTATTTTTATGTCCGCAAATATTCGCCCAAATCACCGTGGCTGTTGCAGACCACGCCAATGCCAATGACACCATACGTTATAGCCAAGCAGCGCCAATACCTCTCGACCTTCAAACTACTGGCCCAAATGCCACCTGGGATTTCTCTCAACTGAGTGCTCAAACTCAAACCTTGAAAAATTTTGAGGCGCTAGACTTCACCTCATTTTTAATCATTGCCACCTATGGCCCTATCGCTTCAACCCCATACAGAGCTAGTTATTACAATCCTTCCACAGCCTTGCCTATCGAGCAATTTTCAGCTTTTCTTCCGATTGAATTATCAAATCTAGCCCAATACTCAAAAAGAACTTCAAGTGCCATTACAAGCATTGGTTATTCAATTGATGTACAAGGTCAGGGTTTACCTTTTAAATCTGATACCATCGAAACCAGATACGAATTACCACTCAATTTCAATGACGCTTACACCTCTCGGGGCTATACTTATGTCGACTTGAATCCGGCTGCCGATATTAAGTTCATTCAGCACCGCCAGCGCAACTCAACGGTAGATGGCTGGGGAACACTCACAACACCTTACGGCACTTTCCAAGCACTCAGAATTCGCCACGACATCGAAGAAACAGATTCTATTTATCAAACATTTTTTGGTCAGGGTGCCTGGATTGCGCCACCAAGTTTTACAACCACCGAATACGAGTGGTGGACAAACGGTAAAAAAGATTATTTACTCAAGGTCATTGAAGGAGGTTTTGGTCAGCAGGGGCAGGGGATTACCTCCATTGAATACCAGGATAATTACTTGGGCTTAGATGCAAGTATCTCTGAACTCGACGCACAATTGGTGCTTTCACCAAATCCATGCTCCGATTTAGTTTTCTTTAAAACGCCAATTTTGTTGGAACGCATAGAGGTTTTGAATTCCATGGGCAAAGTGGTTCAAGTCGAGGAAAATACCAGTTCTATTGGTTATATCGACCTTACACAATTGCCTTCCGGAACCTACACTTTAATCCTACACGCCTCAAAAGGACAATTCGTAAGAAAGCTCGTTAAACTTTAATACCTTTGTTTCGGCAAATCAGTCTATCGCTTTTCATTTGAAAAGAGGAAAGTCCGGGCAGCACAGAGCATCGTACTTCCTAACGGGAAGGGCTACAACTAGCGATGGTTGTGGTACAGAAAGTGCCGCAGAAAATTAAACTACCTCAGTTTACTGGGGAAAAGGTGAAAAGGTGGGGTAAGAGCCCACCGCTTGTTTAGCAATAAGCAGGGCAGGGTAAACCTTACGAGCTGAAAGACCAAATATACCGGGGCCTGCGCAAGCAGAGAGGGCTGCTCGCCTGACTCGGAGGGTAGGTTGATGGACTCCAAGCGTGAGTTTGGAGCTAGATAAATGATAGACACCAAAGCTGCGTGCAGCCATTGGTACAGAACCCGGCTTATGATTTGCCATTTTTTATTTTTTCAGCATGCATGAATTAGTTCAAGACATTCAACATTCTTTGGAACGCGTTAAGGACCCTACTCGCGTTGAGCAGATGGAGGCCTACATGAAAAACAATTTTTCTTTTTTAGGCGTGATGTCGGGCCCGCGAAAAGAAATTTTTCAAAAGCACAAAGCACAGCTGCTGCAACTCAAGCCCTCAGCATCTTGGGAGTTCATTTATGAATGTTGGGCAAATCAATACCGTGAAGTTCAATACATTGCCATTGATTTTTTACTTGCTAACTACAAAAAAATTGCGCAACCCTCAGACGGCACTGCACTTACCTTTATCTTGAGCAATCAAACTTGGTGGGATTCCCTTGACCTTGTTGCTTCGCATAGTGTTGGGCATTTTGCAACAAAATTTCCTAATGAATTCAAAGTCTTGGCCCAAGAATGGGAAGATTCCGAGCATTTTTGGTTGCATCGTACCTTGCTCATTCATCAATTGAAGTACAAGCAAAAAACCAACCTAGATCTTTTACAATATTATATCCGAACTTTTAAATCGAATAAAGAATTTTTTATTCAAAAGGCCATCGGATGGTCCTTGAGGGAAGTGTCGAAATGGAAGCCAATTTGGGTGCAAAAAGTGGTGCTGGAAGAAAACCTGCAAGGGCTAGCCAAACGAGAGGCGCTTAAATATGTCCCTGAGGCCTAAATCAGGAAGCGTATTTCTCAGAGTTTTTGTATTTTCACACCTTATGAAAGCAAGCTTTTTATTTTTCTGCTTGAGTGTCTTCGTTTCACTCGAGTTAAGGGCGCAATTTGGACCTGAAAACGGGGTTAAAGCCACTGAACCAAACTATATTCTTCTCCAAAATGCCACTTTAATGATCAAACCGGGCGAGACGGCTCAAACCACCGATCTACTTATAAAAGACGGCAAAATCATCAAGGTCGCAAAGCAAATCAAGCAAGACGGAGCCGTAGTGCTTGATTACACCGGGAAATATATCGTCCCATCTTTTGTCGAACTTTATTCAGATGTGGGCCTAGAACCTGTCAAGTACGAAGGAAGTGGATGGCGCCCACAAATGGAATCCAATAAAGAGGGTGCCTATTACTGGAATGAGGCGATTCACCCGGAGCTTGCTGCGTCCGCAGCTTATCAGTATCAGGCAGCTAAAGCTGAGCAACTTCAACAAGCTGGTTTTGGATTTGCACTCACGCATTTTACAGACGGAATTGTCAGGGGCAGTGGTGCTTTTGTAGGTTTAGGCGAGGGGCCTGTTCATCGTCAGATTGTCAAAGCAAAGGCGGCGCAATATTATTCTTTTGAAAAGGGTGGGAGCCATCAAGGTTATCCGTCGTCCCAAATGGGCGCTATTGCTTTACTTCGTCAGGCTTTGTATGACTTAAATTATTACTCGACTAGCGCTACCAAACTACCATACTCCGAATCTTTGAATCAATGGCAAAGCATTTACACCTTGCCTACCTTTTTCAAAACCACCGACAAATATGAGATTCTGCGTGCCGAAAAAATTTCCAAAGAATTCAAAAGCCCTTTTATTTATGTGGGTTCAGGCAATGAATACGCCATTGCCCAGACACTAAAAGAGCTCCAGGCAAAACTTGTCTTGCCTCTTAATTTCCCGGAGGCCTACGATGTCAAAGATCCGTATTTAGCCAGTCAAATTCCACTCAGCGACCTCAAGCACTGGGAGCTTGCGCCTGCCAATGCAGCGCTTTTAGCGAAACAGCAACTCGACTTTGCCATCAGTACACAAGGTTTAAAAAATGCCGATCAGTTCTGGACGAACTTGCGCAAAGCCATCAACAGAGGTTTGGCGCCCAACCAGGCACTTGCCGCCCTCACCACCATTCCTGCTGCTTGGCTTGGTCTTGAAGGTCAAATTGGCACTTTGGAAGTCGGAAAATTGGCTAGTTTTTCAATCTACAATGGCAATCCCTTCACCCATGAAGCTCAATTATTGGAGTCTTGGAATCAAGGCGCGCAAAAAGTCTGGAAAACACCAAACACAGCTCAAATTTTAGGTACTTATACACTCCGCTTTGAAAATCAAACGTATGGCTTACAAATCAGCGGAACCCCTGAGCGTCCGCAAGCTAAAGCATGGTTAGTGAAAGGAACCGATACGCTCACTGCCAAAGCTAATGTCATCCTGAATCAACAAGATATTGCGCTGCAGTTCTTGTCTTTAGGGCAACCCGAAAAACAACTCATTCAATTACACGGTAAAGTTTTGAAAGACGGTGCGGTTCTAGAAGGCGAGGGCACCAATGCACAAGGCGCCTGGATCCGTTGGTCTGCCATTCAGAACAAAAAAACAGAGCTCCAACCATTAACTAGCCTGAAACCAGATACTTTACACAACGGGGCAGTATGGTTTCCAAATATGGCTTTTGGAAATACAGAAGTGCAAAAAACCAAAACAATTTTATTCAAAGACGCCACTGTCTGGACCAATGAAAAAGAAGGAATTTTGGTTGGCGCCGATGTGCTGGTACAAGATGGAAAAATCATCAAGGTGAGCCGCCAATCGATCTCAGCGCCAGCAGGGGCCAGAGTCGTTGACGCAAAAGGACTGCATTTAACAAGTGGCATCATCGATGAGCATTCGCATATTGCCATTTCAAAAGGCGTGAACGAAGGTGGTCAATCCATTTCGGCAGAGGTCAGTATTGCCGATGTTGTGAATCCCGACGATATCGATATTTACAGACAGCTTGCAGGCGGCGTTACAGCTGCGCAACTTTTACATGGCTCTGCAAATGCAATTGGTGGCCAATCGGCGCTCATTAAACTCAAGTGGGGACAAACGCCAGAAGCATTACTCATTGCTAACGCGCCTAAATTCATCAAGTTTGCGCTCGGGGAGAATGTCAAGCAGGCCAATTGGGGCGATTTCAACACCGTCCGCTTTCCACAAACCAGAATGGGCGTTGAGCAAGTTTTCTATGATGGCTTCTATCGTGCCAAAGCTTATCAAAAAGAATGGAACGACTACAAAGCGGGTAAATCTAAAACAGCACCAAGAGTTGACCTCGAATTAGAGGTGTTGTCTGAAATATTGCGTTCCGAACGCTTCATTACTTGCCACTCTTACATTCAGTCTGAAATCAATATGTTGATGCACGTGGCTGATTCCATGGGCTTCAGAGTCAATACGTTTACCCATATTTTAGAAGGATACAAAGTGGCCGACAAAATGAAAGCTCATGGAGTAGCTGGCTCTACTTTTTCTGATTGGTGGGCTTATAAATTTGAGGTCAATGACGCCATACCTTACAATGCTGCCCTCATGCAAGAACAAGGTGTCTTGGTTTGTCTAAATTCTGACGACGCAGAAATGGGTCGCCGTTTGAATCAAGAAGCTGCAAAAGCCATCAAATATGGCGGCATGACTGAAGAAGAAGCATGGAAATTAGTCACACTTAATCCGGCAAAAATCCTACACCTCGATCAAAGAATGGGGAGTGTGAAAGCGGGCAAAGATGCCGATTTAGTTTTATGGACTGCCAACCCGCTTAGTATCACGGCCAGATCATCCATGACACTTGTTGATGGTGTGATTTACTATGAAGAAGCTGTTCAGGAAGCAAAACTGACCCAAATTCAAAAAGAACGCAATCGCATATTGGCACTGATGTTGGCCTCTAACGAGTTAGGAGAGCCGAGTAAAGCACCTCAGAAGAAAGTAAAAAAACATTTCCATTGTGACACACTTGGAGAGGAAGCAGAAACCCAAGAAAACACCCATTAATCATGAAGCAGTTACTTTTATTTTTATGCCTCGGATGGCAATTGGTTGCATTAGGTCAACGCACGCTGCTACTCAACGGCGTTGCGCATATTGGCGATGGTCAGGTACTAGAATCTGCCGCAATTGGTGTGGTCAATGACCGCATTGTGTTTGTCAAAAATGCCCTCACACAAACATTTGACCCAAAAGATTGGGATACCATCATTCAACTCAATGGCCAGCATATTTATCCTGCCCTAGTTTCAGCAAACAATACATTAGGTCTTACCGAAATTGATGCAGTACGGGCCACTCGTGATTTCAACGATGTGGGTATCTGGAATCCGCATGTGCGTGCGCAAGTTGCATTTAATGTCGAATCAAGGGTTGTAGAAACCGTAAGAACCAATGGTGTGCTCATTACGCAAGCCACACCAAGAGGCGGACTCATCTCAGGGACTTCTGCCATCATGAATTTATCTGGTTGGAACTGGGAAGACGCTACCATCGTTGCCAATGATGGCATTCATGTCAATTGGCCTTCTAACAAGGAAACTTATGCGCAAGACAAACAGTTGATATACAACTTTTTCCAAACAGCAAAAGCCGCTGCATTTGATCGTACAGAACCAGTTGTAGAGCTCAGAATCCAAGCCATGAAGGCCTGCTTCAAAGGCACAAAACGAGTGTATATTCATGCGGAGAGCATCCAACAAATCGTGGACGTCATAGATTTTGCTCAAGCTTTTGCTTTGCCCTTTCCTGTAATTGTAGGTGGCGACGAAGCTCATTTAGTGGGTCCAAAACTCAAAGATTCAAAAATTCCCGTCATGCTCAATCGCATTCATAGTCTACCAAGACACGAAGATGACCTCACGTACCAACCCTATCGTTTGCCAGCCTTGCTGAAAGCCCAGGGCATTTTATTTTGTCTTCAAAATGACGGCGATATGCAAGCCATGAACACTAGAAACTTGCCATTTCAGGCCGGAACAACCATGGCTTATGGGCTCAGTGAAGAAGAAGCCTTGCAGACCGTATCTTTAAATGTTTGCAAAATCATGGGAATTGACCAAGATTACGGCACCTTAGCAGCCGGTAAAAAGGCTACGTTTTTCGTTTCAAAAGGTCCCGCACTAGAAATGAAAACCAATGCCGTAAGCCTAATTCTCATCAATGGCAAGTTGTGCCCAACTACCAATTTCCAAGAAGCGCTTTATCACAAGTACCAAGATAAATACAAGCAATAAAAACTTTTTTTGTAACAAAAGAAGTTTGAAGTCGTCTTCTGATTGTCACGATGACTGTACAGGAATATAATGCTTGTGTCCGCGAATTTTCGGATGGCCTCTATCGTTTTGCTTTAAAGAACGTCAGAGACACCGACCTTGCCCAAGATTTTGTTCAAGATGCGTTTGAACGGCTTTGGCTGCGTCTTGATACTGTAGATTACCAACGTGTTAAGTCGTACTTGTTCAGGACGGTTGTCAACCTGCAAATTGACCGCAGCCGCAGACAAAGCCTACAGCAACAGCATCTCAGTTCCTTACCCGATCCAGTGCACAGCCCGGGCGTGGCTCACGATGTTCAGCAACTCATTGATGAAGGTGTTGCCCGACTCAATGACATCCAAAGAACGGTGCTTACCCTCCGAGATTTCGAGGGTTACAGCTACCAAGAAATAGCCGAAATGACGGCGCTTTCGGTAGACCAAGTCAAGGTTTACATTTTCAGAGCGCGCCGCTTTTTAAAACAATATATTGGTAAAATGGAGGTACTAATATGAAATTAACAGAAGTTCAAATAGCAGATTTAATATTGGCTTACCATGATGGTACGCTCTCCAAAGAGCAAACTGCTTTATTAAACAATTTCCTAGCAGAAAATCCCGATTTTCAACTCGATTTAGAAGATCCAATTACACTGTTCCCAGAACCGCTCTCTTATTCGGGGCCATCTTTATTGAAGTCCAATTTAGAAAACATCGCAACCTACGCTTCAGAGGAGGGGCACCCCTATGAAAAACTAGCTATCGGTAATTTAGAAGGCATCCTTTCACCTAATGAAGCGCTGCTTTTAAAAGAATTGGGTCAGGATACCAACTACCAAAAAGTAGCGGCCCAAATTCAACATACTCAATTAAAGCCTGACCTCAACATCACATATCCACGTATTGAAACGCTCTTAAAGGATGCGCCAATTCGCCAGATTCAATTCAAAAATGTTGTAGCCACTATCAGTGCTTCAGCCGCTGCAATTTTATTGACCCTATTTTTGATTGGCCAAGAACATGATCAACCTGGCTTAATTCAGAAAAAAACTTCCGCAAAGGCGAATATAAAATCAAACAAGAAAGCAATTAATAATCATTCAGAATCGGCTCCCTCGGAATTACTCGCGAGCAATATAAATCCGCAGATCGCCTCACATCCGCAGCTCGCTGATCTTCCACCACGAGACTGCATTGTAGAGGAAATCATTCCTTCAGCACAAGAAAACCCTGAAATTTTTGTGGCGCAAAATGTCAATCAAGCCGCATTAGCAAATAATAATAACCAAACTTCCTTAGGCTTACTGCACTCCGATCAAAATACAAATCCAAACGTTCTCGAACAAGGAAACGGTCCGGTAGTAAAAAGTGCTTTAGCAAAAGAACCGGTCACTGTCAAAACTTTCTTACTCCAAAAAACAAACGAACGCTTGTTTGGCACCACGACACCTACCGCAGACCTCCGTTATGAAACCATGGCACGTTATGCCAGTGAAACCATCGGCATTCCTGTTCGCTACAATGTAGAAGAAGGCTCGGCTACCGATAAAATCGTTTTTCAATTGGGGCCAATCAGCTTTGAACGCAGCCGTGCAAAAAAATAATTGTAACAAAAATCAAGACACCTCGTCATAAGTTTAAAATCAATAAAAAATGAAAATCAAATTACTCTCTACATTTTTATTTGCAGGTTTCGCCTTATTTGCTCAGCAAAACGAAACCAAGAAAATTGTCAAAATTCAAGGCAATGACACCACCATCATCATGATCAATGGCCGCATCGAACAAATGGACTCCATGCTTACCGAAGAGATGAAAAGTATTTATTTAAATGACTCCATGGTGACCCGTGTCGATGTATTCATGGACACAACAATCGTTCGCTCTTCTGTTGACGGATCTTCTGATACCACACAAATCAAAATTGGCAATATGAAAATTGTCATTCTTGGTTCCAAGGATTTGACAGACCTGGATCTTAGCAAACTTGAGGAAATAGAGGGAGGTGAAAATCCTAAAGGTCAGCGTAAAATTATCATTGATGAAAGAGTGATCATTGAAAATAATGATGAAAGAATAGTTTTGAATGATGGTGATGAATCATACTCTTTTGAAAAAGGACCAGGTCATTGGAATTCCGATAACGATTGCGATGGCTGCGAAACTACCGGCGATGGCAATGCTATTTGGTCAGGTTTAGGCATCACTGCAAATGGCTTTTTAAATGCTAGCAATCAAATCGCAACAGATTCAGAACTTGGGTTCTTGACACTAGACCCAGCTAAAAGTATTGGGATCCAGTTTAACTTTGCCGAAAAGCGCTTCCCAATTATCAAAGATTATCTCGGTGTAGTTACTGGTTTGGGTATCCAATGGAATCGTTATTCATTGAAAGGAAGCTATGATTTGGGTGTGGTAAACGATACCCTGATCGGAATCAATACAGGGGTCAATTACACTAAAAACGTTTTGAGCTCGTCTTACTTACAAGCACCTCTTTTATTGCAAATTAGCACTAACAAAGATTCAAACAAGGCCTGGAATATTTCAGCCGGAGTTGTCGGTGGTATTCGTATAGATGCACGTCAAGAGCAGAAATGGGAAGCCGATGGTAAAAAGAACAAAGACAAAACTAAAGATGATTTTCAATTCAATCCATTCCAAGCAAGCCTTATGGCAACAGTAGGTTACGGAGATTGGAGTTTATACATGACTTATGGCCTGACGGATGTCTTTAACGAAGGATCTGCCCCGAAGGTGCGTGGTGTGAATGCCGGAATTTTACTCTCGTTTTAAATTAGTCTCGCACCACCAATTTTTGAAACGATGCGCCTAACCGTGCATCGTTTCTTTTTTGCCGTAACTTTCCATTAGTTCGGCTTCAAAGCTCAAGAATTCTTTCCAAGCTTTGTCGACATCTATGCCTTGGCCGTATTTTCTGGCGAAACCAAGAAAAGTCGTGTAATGTCGTGCTTCACTTTCCATGAGGCTTCTGTAAAACTCGCGCAAGTCAGCATCATTAATTTGCTCAGATAAAATTTTGAAACGCTCACAACTTCTGGCTTCAATCATGGCTGCAAAAAGCATTTTATTGACAAAAACGCCTGCAGGCGTGCTATTTGTTTTGCCATGCTTTAAATAGAGGGAAAGGTCATTGACATAAGGATCTTTGCGCTCAAAACCGAGTTGCAATCCTCTTTCTTGTAACTTTTGATGCACCATTTCAAAGTGTTCCATTTCTTCTTTGCAGATGGCACTCATGGCGGCAACTAGGTCTGGGTACTGCGGATACTGAACAATCATGGAAATGGCATTGCTTGCTGCTTTTTGCTCGCAGTAGGCGTGGTCCACTAAAATTTCTTCGATATTCTTTTCGACAATTTTCACCCAACGCGGGTCTGTTGCCATTTTCAATCCCAACATCTTCAATTTTTTTCACAAAAATACCAAAGTCTTCAGTAATTGAAGCAGGCCTTCATCTAAGAGCATTGTGTATATTTGCTCAACCGAATTGAAAAAATGAGTCAATCAAAACAAAAAGATCTTTCGTGGCGCGCATTTGAACTCATGTGCACTGCCAAAACGATGGCTGAAAAATACGAGCAGCATAAAGAAGTAACTGCCAAATATGTTCATGCTACATCACGCGGGCACGAAGCCATTCAGTTAGCTGTTGGTATGCAGCTCAAAGCTCAAGACTGGGTCTCTCCTTATTACCGCGACGACAGCTTGCTGCTCGGAATTGGCATGAAACCTGAAGAGCTCATGTTGCAAGTCTTTGCCAAAAAGGACGACCCCTTCTCTGGAGGGCGCACCTATTACTCGCATCCTTCGTTGAACCGCCCAGATTTACCAAAAATACCGCACCAATCATCTGCAACTGGCATGCAAGCCATCCCAACTACTGGTGTGGCTATGGGTATTCAATACAAAGAAAAAACAGGCCTTGCCAACTGGAGTCCTGAAGATGCGCCTGTTGTTGTTTGTTCCTTAGGAGATGCATCTTGTACAGAAGGTGAAGTTTCTGAGGCTTTTCAGATGGCTGCACTCAAGCAGTTTCCGATCATTTATTTAGTGCAAGATAACGGCTGGGACATCTCTGCAAACGCAAAAGAAACAAGAGCTCAAGATATCTCTGAATATATCAAAGGTTTCCATGGTATTGAGGCGCGCACCATTGACGGCACCGATTTCTGGGCTTGTTACCAAACTGTAGAAGAAGTAATTAACTTGGTTAGAAATGAGCGCCGTCCATTTCTGATCCATGCCAAAGTTCCTTTACTTGGTCACCACACTTCAGGTGTTCGCAAAGAGTGGTACCGCGACGACCTCGAAGAAGCGGCAAAAGCTGACCCTTACCCGAAATTAAGAACTGCACTCGAACAGCAAGAGGTGCGTTTGGCTGAGTTTATCAATCTAGAAGCCAAAGTCAGAAAAGAAATCGATGCTGCTTACGAGCAAGCACTTCAAGCTCCAGATCCTGACCCTTCAAGCATTCAAGATCATATTTTTGCGCCAACTACCGTTACTGAAGAAGTAGGGGAGCGCGCCCCACAAGGAAAGAAGAAAACCGTCATGGTAGATTCAGCCTTGTTTGCCATGCGTGAAATCATGGAAAAGCACCCAGAAGCGTTGCTCTATGGTCAAGATGTTGGTGGCCGTTTGGGTGGGGTTTTTCGCGAGGCAGCAACCTTGGCTCAAACTTTTGGCGACAACCGCGTTTTTAACACACCAATTCAAGAAGCGTTTATCATTGGCTCAACTGTTGGGATGTCAGCGGTTGGTTTAAAGCCTATTGTTGAGGTTCAATTTGCTGACTACATCTGGCCAGGTCTCAATCAACTCTTCACAGAAGTTTCAAGATCCAATTATCTTTCAAATGGTAAATGGCCAGTATCATGCGTTATTCGCGTGCCAATAGGCGCCTATGGTTCAGGCGGCCCTTACCATTCATCGAGTGTAGAATCTGTTTTAGCAAATATCCGTGGCATCAAGGTAGTTTATCCATCTACCGGTGCCGATCTCAAGGGCTTGCTCAAAGCTGCTTACTATGACCCAAATCCGGTGGTTATTCTAGAACACAAAGGTTTGTATTGGTCCAAAATTCCGGGCACAGAAGGTGCCATGAGCACAGAGCCTAGTGCTGACTACATCGTTCCAATAGGTAAAGCTAGAATTGTACAAGAAGCTAATGCAGCTCATCTTTCAAAAGGCACTTCAATTGGTATTATTACCTATGGCCGCGGCGTTTATTGGTCGGCTGAAGCAGCTGCCGCTTTTGATGGGCAAGTTGAAATTCTCGACCTCAGAAGCATTAATCCGCTTGACATGGATGCTATGACTGCACTTTGCGAACGTCACAGCAAGATTTTATTGGTCACTGAAGAATCAATCGAAAATACTTTTACCCTTGGCCTTGCAGGACGCTTGCAAAGACTTTGCTTTAAAAATCTCGATGCGCCAATTGAAATTGTTGCTTCGGTTGACGCGCCTGCTATCCCTTTAAATTCAGATCTTGAGGCTGCTATGTTGCCCAACGCCAATAAAGTCAAAGTTGCCATAGAGAAACTACTCAATTATTAATTATGGAATTCAAAAATATCATCTCCGATGTAGCAAGTTTTCACGACGCATTTGGCATCGAGAATAACCAACAACCAACGGCTCAATTAAGCGCTGCTGACGTTCAGTTGCGTTTTAACCTCATGAAGGAAGAAAACGAAGAATATCTTGAGGCAGCACAAAATGGAGATTTAGTTGAAATTGCTGATGCACTCGGAGATCAGCTATATATTCTTTGCGGCACCATTTTACGACACGGTCTTCAACATAAAATTGAAGAGGTATTTGCGGAAATTCAACGTTCTAACATGAGTAAGCTTGATGAAAATGGAAAGCCAATCTATCGTGAAGATGGTAAAGTGCTTAAATCTGAACTTTACTTCAAACCGGATATCGCAAAAATTTTAGCGCAATGAAAGATCTATCTATATACTTTCAGCCCATAACAACAGCTGTTCCATTTAATGAATCACAGCTCGGAAGCTATATTGATGCCAACAACGGAGAATTTCCTGAATTGAATGAGCCCGGCTGTGCAATTTTTGAGGTACCAGAGTACCGCGGATCGGTAGTTGGTTTTGGTATTCAAAACACGGATTTCAGGGAGCATTTGTATGCGCTGCACCCTGAAACTAGTTGGGATAAAAAAATATATGATCTTGGCACCATTTTACCAGGTGCTACCATTGAAGACACCTATTTTGCCGTGGCAAGTGTGGTTGCTGAGTTGGTTAAAAATAATATTATTCCAATCGTAATAGGAGGCAGTCAGGACCTCACTATGGCTTTGTATTTGGGCTATGAACAACTAGAACAATTAGTCAATACCTGTTCTATTGACAGTCGGCTCGATATAGGTGAGCCAGAGTCCGCGCTAGATTCATCTAATTTCCTGAGTCATATTGTTACGCGAAGACCTTGTTACTTGTTCAATCATGCTGCGGTGGGTTTTCAGCAACCTTTTGCAGGCGCTGCTGCACATGAGCTTTTTGAAAAGTTATTCTTTGATATTTGTCGTTTAGGCGAATTCAATCAGGACTTCCGTAAGGCTGAGCCACATCTCAGAAATGCTGATATCATCAGCGTTGATCTTCAAGCAATCAAAGCTGCCGATTTAGGCGCTTCAGTTGGAGCTCCAAACGGATTTACAGCTGCCCAATTCTGTCAAATTACTAAGTATGCGGGCATCTCCGATAAAGTAACGAGTATCGGATTTTTTAATGAACAGCATTTACAACCAATTGGCACTGCCTTGTTAGCTGAAGGTATTTGGTATTTTTTACAAGGTTACTTTGCTCGGGTAGCCGATTTCCCATTTGGTTCAAAAGTAGATTACACCAAGTTCAGTGTGTTTATGGAAGAGGTAAATAGAACCCTCATTTTCTATAAAAGTAATAAGTCAGCGCGTTGGTGGATGGAAGTGCCGTATCCGCCGCAAAGTGGCTCCAAATACGAGCGTCACCACATGGTTCCTTGCGATAAACAAGATTATGAGGCTGCTATGAAAAATGAATTACCGGACCTCTGGTGGAAGACTTATCAGAAATTAGGATGACTCTTTTTACAAGAAAAAGCTTTTTATTTTCCGCAATAATTCCTTACTTTAGCACCTTAAACTGTCGTATTCTATGAAAATACGATCGTTACTTACTTGCTAAACCAAGCTTATGCTATTGAATAACAGACTATTAACTGCTGCTTTTTCCATTTTGCTATTTGCATCTTACGCACAGCAAGATAAGCTTGTCACACACTTCATGTTTGACAAAATGAGCATCAACCCTGGTAAAACAGGTATTGACATGTACAACGGTTTCTGTGCTACCTCAATTTATCGCAACCAATGGGATAAAGTGAACGGTGCTCCTAACTCTGCTGTTTTAAATGTTGAAGGAAATCTTACAAGATTTTTTCCGGGTGGTATCGGTGTGAACTTTTACCATGACGCGATCGGTTTTTCCACTCAAAACACCATGTTGGTCAATTACTCTTACCCAGTTCAGATTGGTAGAGCGGGTGTCTTGGGTATTGGTGTCGGAATAGGTTTCATGAATTACGGTATTAATCCTGTATGGGTAACACCAAATGGTTTGCCTGCAGCTCAAGATCCATCAATTCCATCTGGCTTTTCAGCAACTTCTGTAGATGCCAATTTCGGTTTATATTTCCAAGCTAAAAATTATTACGCTGGTTTTTCCACTACTCACTTATCTGAATCAGATTTAAGCGTAGACCCGAACAACCTCGCACTTTCATTTCAAACCGCACGTCACTACTATCTAATGGGTGGTTATATCGTAAAAGACGCTTTTGGAACTGGAAACAATATTGATATCCAAACTTTGGTTCGTACAGATTTAATTCGATATTCAATGGATCTCAATGCGCGTTACATGATGGAACTCGGTGGAAATCCAGCTTATGGTGGGCTTACCTTCAGAACCTCTGATGCAATTGCTCTTATGGCCGGTTATTCGCCAATGGCAAACTTCCAAGTAGGATATTCTTATGACATCAACATAAATAAACTAGCAAGCATCTCAAGAGGATCTCACGAGATGTTTGTTAAATATTGTTATTTCTTGCCGCCGCCACCAAAAACGAAAGCAAGACACCCTCGTTGGTTATAGGAGGAAAAAAGTGTAACCATTTTTATTGTTCTTACGTTATACCCGACATTATACCTGTAGCAAGTTAAATTGGGATTAGGTCAGAACCAAAAACAAACGAATGAAAAAATTATTTAGTTTTCTATTTGTTCTTAGCTTCTTGTACGCTTGTAGCGACATTGAAGGTAATTTAGTAGGTGTGAGTGGTAGAGACACCTGGTATCCGGACGTATTAGGCCCTGGCAAAATGCCGCAGGGAATGGTTTATGTTCCATCAGGGGCATACCAAGCAGGAGAAGATGATGAAGACATCATGGGCTTCCACACTGCGCGCAAGCGTACTGTGTCTGTTCCTGCCTTTTACATGGACGCAACTGAAATTTCGAACAACGAGTACCGCCAATTTGTACATTGGGTGCGCGATTCCATCGCTCGTGAAAAACTTTATCGCCGCAGTGCAGGTGAAGAAGCTGAGCGCTGGGTCAATGTTCCAGACAACTTCTTCAGAGAGCCTTATCGTTCTTTGGTGAATGCTGGTTCAGATGTTCAAGGAGGTAACACGCCTTTCCAACTTTTCATGGATTCTGCCAACAACGCAAACGTTGACCTTACTATCCTTGCGCTCATGGGTGAAATGGACGGTACAAAAGGAAATACTAAAGCCAAAGTTAAACCGAAAGAATTGGTCAATGGCCAAACTTTTGATTTCAAAGCCAGAAATGCTGATACTGAAAAAAGTGTTGTCATCACTGACGACGAACTTGCAGGTATCTTTGCCATGTATGCCTTCAAAGGTGACAAGAAAAAAGGTGGAGAAGCCGATAAAAAAGACGAAAAGTCGGCTAGCAGCAAGGTAAAATATACGCAAGGTGGTCGTATCGACAACCGTAAATATTTTACACTCAATTGGTTAGAAGAAATCGACTACGAAGACCCAGAAGTAGCATTCATGCTTTCTGACATGTACTTAAGCGAGGCAGAGCGTTTTTATAACCGCCGAGAAATTGATACGCGCTTGTTGTATTTTGACTATTATTGGATTGACTACAAAGAAGCAGCGCGCAGAGGTAAAATTAACCCTGTACCTGAATCAAGAAAAGCAGGTGTGGCTTATGACGTAGATGGTGATCCAGATTTAGCTAAACGTAGCCCTAGAGAGCCAGTTGGTAAAGATCAAAAAACCATTGACAACCACCGCGCTACGCTCATGACCATGGATCAAAACACCAGCAAAGTCTGGGTTGACGAAACCACAGGTAAAGTAGTACCACAAGACGAAAACGGACAGCCAATCGTCGATGAAAACGGAAAAGTAGAGAATACAAGCCTTAATAACGTAAATAGTTATGAAGGAACTATTTTACAAAACCCTGGGCAAGATCTCGATATGGGTTTTGCAAACAGCAAAGGTTCTCACAACGCTATTCGTGGGCACTCTGATCGTTCGCGTTTCATCATCAAAGAAAGAATACACGTTTATCCAGATACACTTTGTTGGGTAAGAGACTTTACTTATTCAAATAACTCTCCAATGGCTCAGAATTATTTCTGGAACACAGCCTATGACAACTACCCAGTTGTCGGAGTTACCTGGACTCAAGCGAAAGCGTTCTCAGTTTGGAGAACTCAAATCTTCCATTCTTGGTTGCAGTCTAACGGTGACCTTTTTGTAAACGATTTCCGTTTACCTACAGAATCTGAGTGGGAACGCGGTGCAAGAGGTGACCTCGACATGGCGCAATACCCTTGGGGTGGGCCATACATCCGTAACGAAAACGGTTGTTTCTTGGCTAACTTTAAACCAATGCGTGGACGTTACTTTGAAGATGGTGGTTTCTACACTGTTAAAGTATATTCTTATAATCCGAACGGATTCGGTTTATTCTGTATGGCCGGAAACGTTGCTGAATGGTGTTCTACTGCCTATGACGAGTCTACTTATGAGTTCGCTCATGACTTAGCACAAGACTTCGAGTACGATGCTAAAGATGGTGATGCACCAGCTAAGAAAAGAAAAGTCATTCGTGGTGGATCTTGGAAAGATATCGGATACTACTTAATGAATGCAACTAGAACTTATGAATTCCAAGATACAGCCAAAAGCTATATCGGATTCCGTAACACGATGACTCACCTCGGACGCGGTGGTAAAGACATCGAGCAAGAGAACGGAGAGGAGATTCAAACAGATATTATCCTAAACTAAACAACTATAAACAACTAACAATTTAATTTCTAATTCTAAAAAACAAAAATTATGAGTGGTAATGGTGGATTTTTTGCATCACGCAAGTACAAATTAATTACAAAGTACGTAACAGGTTACGGAGCATCAGTAGTAATCTTGGGTGCATTATTTAAAATCATGCACTGGCCAGGTGCTGACCAAATGCTTATCGTTGGTCTAATCACAGAAGCTGCGATCTTTGCCTTTATTGCAATGGAACCGCTTCACGAAGAAGTTGACTGGACACGTGTATTCCCAGAATTAGGAGTTGACGAAAACAATGACGAAAACCGTTTATTACCGCTTTTGAAAAAAGGTGGAATGGGCGGCGGCGGTGCTGCTGACCAATTGGCTAAAGAATTGGACAAAGCAGGTATCGATTCAGCGCTTTTAGCTAAATTGAAAGATGGCATGTCTAACCTCGCAGACAACGCGAAGTCATTAGGAGCTATTTCAACAGCTGCAGGTGCTACTGACTCTTATGTTAAGAGCTTAGAAACTGCATCAGAAGGTTTGAGCAAATTGACTGAACAATATGCTGCTTCAGCTTCAGCTATCGCTGGTATCGCTGGTGATGGTCAAGGTAACTTTGGTGCTGAAATGCAAAAATTGGGTCAAAACCTAGGAGCACTTAATAATGTATACGAGCTTCAATTGAAATCTTCGCAAGATTACCTAGAGAGCATGACTCAAATGAGTGGTCTTCAAGAAAACATCAAAAACATCATGGCAGATTTAGCTGCTTCTGCAAAAGATACGGCTTCTTACCGCGAAAACATGGCTATGTTGTCTCAAAACTTAACTGATTTGAACAACGTATATGGTAACATGTTGCGTGCGATGAGAGGTTAATCCCTTTCTTTAATGATATTATTTATTAATTACACATTTTAAAAGTTAAAGAAAATGGCAGGTGGTAAGGAAACCCCAAGACAGAAGATGATCGGTCTCATGTACTTGGTATTGACTGCGCTTCTTGCGTTGAACGTATCAAAACAAATCCTCGATGCATTCGTGGCAATTGAAGATAACATTCAACGTGGAAGTATTACACAATACGATCGTGGTGAGACCGCAAAAGGAACGTTAATTGAAGAATTATCTTCAGTTACTAAAGACGAAGCGGGTAGAGCTAAAGCAGCCAAGATTAAAAAATATCTTGGCATGATCGAGAAAATCGACAAGAATGTTGCCGAATTCATTAAATACGTAGATGACCTTAAACTTGAGTTAATTGAAAAAGTAGAAGGCCCAGAAAGCGTAAAGGTTGCAAAGCCAAACGATAAAGAGAGCATTCTTTGGAAAAAATACGATCCACAAACGCCTTTGCTTCCTACGCGTTTGTACCTTCAAGCAATTCAACAAAAAGACAACTTCGATGTGCCTATGCACGAAATCGTAGGTTCTGAAATCTCTAAAGTTGACCCAACTAAAAAAGGTCAAAAACTTTGGGATCTTTACAACGGTCTTCGTAAGTCAATTGTAGAAACTGCAGGTACTTACAAAGAAGGAGAGAAGAACTCTTGGAAAGTTAAAGTCAAAGACATCAATGACTACAAAGACTTCCAAGATCTTTCTAAGCAAATTGAAAAAATGATTAAAGGTGGAGGAAACAAAGTGAACCCAGAAGATATGGAAGCACTTCTTTCTATTTACCAAGAATTAACCAAACAAGAATTTGCTGATCACCACGAAGCAAAAAATATTCATTGGTTAGGTAGAACTTTTGACCACGCTCCTTTAGTAGGTGCTTTGGCTTCTTTGAGTTCACTTCAGAATGAAATTTTAAGTGCACGTGCAAAAGCAGTAAACTTATTGAAATCAAAAGTTACAACTGGTGAGTTCTCTTTCAATAAAATTCAACAGTTAGTAAGCGGCCCAGGTGTCGCGACATCAGGAGAAGAAGTTGAGTTGCTTGTAACAATGGCTGCCTATGACTCTGATAAAAACCCTGTGGTTACCGCTAACACTGGTTCAGTTGAAGTGAAAGATGGTATTGGCCGCATCAAATTAAAAGCGGGTGCAACCGACATGACTGTTAATGGTTCTGTTACCATCACCAATAAATCTGGTGTTCCTTACAAAAGAGACTGGGAATGGAAAGTTGCGGTTGTAAAAGCACAAGGATCTATTTCTTTACCTGAAATGGCTGTACTTTACAGAGGTTACGACAACAAAGTTGTTCCTGTTGTAGCAGGTGCAGTATCTTCTTCTATCTCTGTTGCTGGTGGTTCATCAAGAGCAGCTTCTTGGAGCGAAGACGGAATGAGCTACAAAGGTTACATTGTAACTCCAGGAGCCGGAAATTCAGTATCGATTACACTTACCGGTAAAGATAAAGATGGTAAGTCGAAGTCATACGGAACATTCAAGTATAAAGTTAAATCGTTCCCTAAACCAGAAATCTTAGATCCTACGATCAAAAAGAGTTCCGGAGCTCGTGTAACACTTATTTTGAAGGATAGTCCACTAAAAGCGAACTTCAATGTGCTTGGTGGTGAAATCACAATTGGTAATGAAACTCCTGTTCCATTCTCTGGTGGTGTGATTCCTGCAAGTGCAGTTGCAAAGGCTAAAGCTGGTGCAAAAGTTGCAGCAGTAATTAGATACAATGGTACAGGTGGACCAAACACGATGTTAACTGTACTTACAGTTAAGCCATAATTAAATTAACGACAATGAAATATATTGCTGTTCTTCTCACGTCTGCATTAGCTTTAACAAGCTACGCTCAAGATCGTCCACAACGAGGACCTTACAATACTCGTCCGGGCGGAGTAATTGACGGTGTTGCCCTCCAAGATGAGGTGCCTGTCCGTTCAAAGGTTGAGTACGAATACGTTCGTGCCAGCGATGTAGCGTGGCAAAAACGAGTTTTTTCTCGTATTGATGCGCGTGAAATCATGAACCATGATATATTTCTTCCATACGATTGGTTTGATTATTCAGAACTTGAAGGCTCAACTTACAAACCAAAGTCAGCAGCTGAGATCGATGACCAAACTTGGTTAAAAGATGACAAGCGTTGGTCACTCTGGACTGTCATTCAAAGACACATCATGTTAGGTGATTTGACTGTGTATCGTGTAAACAGCCCTGATTTTAAAACAGGTGACGAAGATGGCTATTCCTTAAAATATCCTATCTCACGTACTGGTCAAAATGACTATTTTGAATCAAAATCATACAAGGACCAAGTAAACGCAGTAATGACTTGTCAAGGTAACGGTGAAATCGTAACTATTGCACGTCCTATTTCTGAAGATACTTGGATGGTAGAAAGAACCAAACAAACCCTAGATGAATTCCTTGATTCACTTGATGCAAGAAATCCAAGTTCAGATTACGAAGAATTGGGTCGCCGTGATTTCAATGAATTGAAAAGACTTTGGGATCAAACTGAAGTTGGTGCTATGGTAAGAAATGACAGAATTACCATGTATTTGAATTCAAGTAACATTGTTGCTTACCACATCAAAGAAGATTGGTATTTTGACAAAGAGCGTTCTGTCTTGGACAAGCGTATTATCGCCATTGCACCAGTTGCACGTTATTCTGAAGCTACGCCTCCAGGACCAGGTGAACTTAGCACAAGAGGTGAGTTGTTGTTCTTTAACGAAAAAGGCACACCGCTAGTTCTTGGAAACGGTGGTTTTCAGACCTATGACAAAAATGTTGTAGAATTAGAAATGTTCTGGCTCTACTTCGACGAATTGCGCAATGTACTCGTGAACTACTATGTTTACAACGACAAAAACGATGCACAATGGATGTCTTTTGACGATTTATTTTGGAAGCGCAAGTTTTCATCAACGATCTATAAGGTATCTGACAAATTTGATCGTGAAATCGAAGATTACAAATTTGGTGTAGAAGCACTATATGAGTCTGAGAAAGTAAAAGAAAGCATCCGTAACTGGGAGCACGATCTTTGGAACTACTAAGATGTTCATAAGAATTATTGAAAATGAAAGCCTCGCTGAAAAGCGGGGCTTTTTTCATTTATTTTTGTATTGTGAAATGGATAGGAAATCGGATCAGTTTTATCGACCAAAAAGATAAAACGACAATTGTCATAGACCCTTCAAAAAATGCTTGGATTTCAGCCATCATGGGTGCTTGGTTGGGCATGTGGTATGCCATAGGCGGCACCGTGATTTGGGCCTTAAACGTCATGACTCTAAAGAATCAAGAGCAATTGATTCTTTGGATATTTTTGGTTTTTTGGCTTTATTATGCATGGCGTGTTACCATGAGTTTTCTATGGAATTTAAGGGGGCAAGAGTATATCAAAATAGATCAAGAAGCCTTTTATTTAAAGAAATCTTTAAGGCATATTGGTAAAACACACCAATACTTTTTTGAAAACATCAAGAATTTCAAATACGAATTACCTAAACAAGGCGGTTTCCAAGATATCTGGGAAAGTTCTCCTTGGATTAACGGCGGAGAGCGTTTTGAATTCGATTACTTCAATCAAAAAATTAGATTTGGTCGCAAACTCACAGAGACTGAAGCCAAGTTATTATATCAATTACTCAACAAGAAAATCAAATCCTAATGTACGGTTCAATCAAACAATATTTAGCGGAAGAGCTTGCTCAAATAGAGAACAATGGTTTGCTCAAAAGAGAGCGCATCATCACAACGCCGCAAGGTGCCAATGTCCATGTGAGTACAGGAGAAGATGTTGTCATAATGTGCGCAAATAATTATCTAGGTCTTTCTTCACACCCAGATGTTGTCGAAGCAGCAAAACAAGCGCTAGATACACACGGCTATGGGATGTCTTCAGTGCGTTTTATTTGTGGCACTCAAGATATCCATAAAGAACTAGAGCGTAAGATCGCAGCGTTTTATGGAACAGAGGATACCATTTTGTATGCGGCCGCCTTTGACGCTAATGGCGGTGTGTTTGAACCTTTATTTAGTGAACAAGATGCAATCATTTCAGATGAATTGAATCACGCCTCAATTATTGATGGTGTTCGTTTGTGTAAAGCGGCACGTTATCGCTACAAGCACTCAGATATGGCAGATCTTGAAAAGCAACTTCAAGATGCACAGGCACAGCGTTTTCGTATTATCGTTACCGATGGTGTCTTTTCTATGGATGGCGACTTAGCCAAGATGGATGAAATCTGCGCTTTAGCAGAAAAATATGACGCATTAGTCATGACCGATGAATGTCATTCTGCTGGTTTTATTGGTAAAACCGGCCGAGGAGTCCCCGAGCATTTTGGCGTCATGGATAAAGTTGATATCATTACCGGGACACTTGGTAAAGCCTTGGGCGGAGCAATGGGTGGATATACGACCGGCAAGAAGGAAATCATTGAGATGTTGCGTCAAAGATCAAGACCCTATTTATTTTCGAATTCACTAGCTCCAGCAATCGTCGGCGCATCAATTAAGGTATTTGATGTATTGAGTTCAACAACTGAACTTAGAGATCAACTAGAGGCCAATACGGCTTATTTTAAAGAACGCATCAAAGCTGCAGGTTTTGATATCAAACCCGGAGATTCTCCTATTGTACCCATCATGTTGTACGATGCAGCGCTTTCTCAAGAGTTTGCCAATCGTTTGCTTAAAGAAGGTGTTTATGCCATAGGGTTCTTTTATCCGGTTGTTGCCAAAGGTCAAGCCCGAATCCGCACCCAAATTTCAGCTGCTCATTCAAAAGCAGATCTCGACAAAGCAATTGCAGCCTTCATTAAAGTCGGTAAAGAATTAAAAGTGATCGACTAAGCTGCGGTTTTACAGGAGCACATAAAGTTTTCTTATATTTGTTATATGCCAAATTTAAGAAGGCTTTTTGGGTTGTTTTTACTTTGCCTGTTTTTAGCGAAAACAAGTGCCATGTCGGTTTTTGCCTCGGTTCAAAAACTTGACGCCATTCAATTGTTGGCTACAGGATTTGAAGATAGCGAGGAGGAATCTGATACGGATTTTGAAGATGTGACAGATGAATATATATCAGATTTACAAGCATTTAGACTCACTCATTCCCTCCCTATTCGTTGTTTGTATTTAGCAACAATTTATAAATTGAACGCTTACCCATCTGAGTATTTAGAGAAGGCCCTACGGCCTCCATGTAATTGACTTTATATTTTCAATACTCATCTTTAATACTTAATTCATGTTCAATTTTTTTAAAACATTCAAGCAGGATTTACCTGCGGGACTTGTTGTATTTTTAGTAGCCTTACCTCTTTGCCTTGGTATAGGTTTGGCCTCAACTTCCGTACTTGGCATCAGTGGTTTACCAAATGTACTTAGTGGTATCATTGCCGGAATTGTTGGTGGTGTAGTGGTTGCTATTTTTTCCGATTCGAAACTTGGTGTCAGTGGGCCAGCAGCTGGGCTAATTACCATAGTTCTTGGTGCTATTCAATCTTTGGGAACTTTTGAAGCCTTCTTACTAGCACTAGTTCTTTCTGGTTTAATCCAAATTATTTTGGGATTTATTCGTTTTGGCATACTTGCTAATTATGTTCCAACAGCTGTAATCAAGGGCATGTTGGCAGCAATTGGAATAACACTTATTTTGAAGGAAATCCCGCATTTACTAGGTTATGATAAAGATTTTTTTGGTGATGAATCTTTCTGGCAATTTGATGGGCACAATACATTTTCTGAACTTTTTTATGCCCTCAATGCTTTTGAACTCGGCGCGGTGTTTATAGGATTTCTTTCCATATTTATTTTAGTTGTTTTTGACATGAAGTTTATGAAAAAGCAACAGTGGACCACCTATCTGCCTGGGGCCTTGGTTGTTGTATTAGTTGGGATCTTTCTAAATTCAGTATTGCTCAATAACATTCAACTAAGTGGAAAACACATGGTTCAATTACCTGCCATTCATTCTTTTTCTGAACTCCTTTCCATTTTTAATGCTCCTGATTTCAATTTGATTGCTGCCCCAAAAATATGGACGGTAGCCTTTACAATTGCCATCGTAGGAAGCTTAGAAACGCTACTGAGCGTTGAAGCAACAGATAAGTTAGATCCAGCGAAGCAGAAAACGGACCCGAATAGAGAGCTCAAAGCTCAAGGAATTGGGAACTTTGTTAGTGGCCTTGTTGGTGGCTTACCAGTAACGCAGGTCATTGTCAGAAGCTCGGCAAATATTGCAGCAGGCGGTCAATCTAAGTTAGCGGCTATCTTTCATGGGCTGCTTTTAGCTATAGCAGTGATTTTTCTGGGCCCGATCTTGAATTTAATCCCTTTAGCGGCGTTGGCGGCAATTCTCATTTTAGTTGGTTACAAACTAGCTAAGTGGTCATTATTTGTAGAGATGTATCAAAAGGGACTTGCTCAGTTTATCCCGTTTATGGCTACCATTCTTGGCGTTCTCTTCACAGATTTACTCAAGGGAATTGCCATAGGAATTGTAATTGCTGTTTTCTATGTACTCAAAAGAAATTATCAGAATCATTTTACGCTAGAACACACCGAACAGCAAATGCGGATGATACTTTCCGAAGAGGTCACTTTCTTGAATAAAGGTGGTATTTTGGAAGCAATCCATAAAGCAAAAGGCAAAAAGATAATTATCGACGCGAGCCGAACTAAAAGTATCGACCTCGATGTCCTAGAAGCTCTACACGAACTTAAACTTAATGCTGAACTCGCTGGTCAGCACCAAATTCAATTTATCAATTTATAATGGAAGCATTTTACAAGCAATTACTCGATAATAATAAAAAATGGGTCGCTAGTAAACTAGAGAAAGATCCTGAATATTTCACCAAACTATCTTCAGGGCAAAAACCTCCGGTTTTATGGATTGGCTGTGCCGACAGTAGGGTGCCTGCCAATGAAATCATCGGAGCAGAGCCAGGTGAGGTATTTGTGCATAGAAATATTGCCAATATGGTGGTGCACTCAGATATGAATATGTTATCAGTGCTCGACTATGCGGTCAATGTTTTGCAGGTCAAACACATCATTGTTTGTGGCCATTATGGTTGTGGCGGCGTACAAACAGCCATGACCAACAAACACGTTGGCCTCATCGATAACTGGATTCGACACATTAAAGATGTCTATCGCTTTCATCATGAAGAACTCGATGCTATAACTGATGAGCAACAGCGCTTCAATCGCTTCGTTGAACTCAATGTTTTTGAGCAAGTACTTGACCTCGGAAAAACATCTATTGTACAATCAGCGTGGGAACGCGGGCAGCATGTACACGTGCATGGTTGGGTGTATGACATCCATGATGGCATGATCAAAGATTTGGAGGTAACACTCAAAGACAACGACACGCTCTGCGACGTATATAAACTGGATTTGTAGTGGTCTCGCCAGGAATCGAACCTGGATCAAACGTTTAGGAAACGCTTATTCTATCCGTTGAACTACGAAACCAAGTTTTCTATTTCTTGCCAAAGTTGAACTGCGGCATGATCCCAATCAAAGGCTTTGACACGTTCAAGGCCTTTATGCATTAATGCGGTTTGCAAAGCTACGTCATTTTTTAGTTGCTGCATGCCTTGTGCAATGTCATCGGTGTTATAGGGGTCAACGTACAAAGCAGCATCCGCAGCAATTTCGGGCAAGCAACTTTGATTACCCGCTAAGATTGGAGTTTCAGTGGCCATGGCTTCAGCAAGTGGCATGCCGAATCCTTCGAAATAAGGGATATATACAAATGCGGTAGCACAAGCCATAATTTGCGCCAATTTATCTGTTTCAATATGCCCTAAAAAATGGATGCGATTTTTATACTGCTCTTGTATTTGAAATTTTTGTGCGTCCCACATCGCTGAACCTACAATTACTAAATCTGTAGCAGTATCGCTATTTGCAAAAACCTGAAATGCAGCTAAAAGCCGTTTAATATTTTTACGAGGATGTAAAGAACCCACAAACAAAAAATAGCTTTGCGGTAGTTTCAAATGAGCGATTGTCTCAATTTTTTGTGTGGTGTTCAGTGCTTGATAGGCAGGATTCACGCCATTATAAATCACAGCTATTTTTGCGTCTTCAATTTTGTAACAGGCCTTGATGTCGTCTTTGGTTGTTTGAGAGACGGTTACAATTTTTGTGGCCTGACGCGCAAATTTTGGAAAAAAGTAACGATAGTATTTCGACACAACCCAAGGTAGGTCTTTTGGGAAGTGCTCAAAGTTCAAGTCATGTACGCTAGCCAAAGTTGGTATTTTCAGGCCTAAAGGCAACATGCCGTCGGGTGACCAAAATAAATCGACCTGATCTTTTTTCAAGTTCCTTTTTAAAGAAAATTGAAACCACCAAATATATAGCAGTGGATGTCTGGTCGGTGGAAATACACTTCGACAAACTGTATTGCTCGGAAAAGAAAACTGCTCAGAAACAGGTCTGTCAAAATAAAGATAAAAGGTATGCTCCGGATGACTTTTGCAAATACGTGTTACCAATTCAAGCGTATAATTTCCAAAACCTTCCATTTTGGAACCCAACAGAGACCTTGTATTGATTCCGATGCGCATCCTTAAAATTGTAGAATGTAGTTGGTGAGTTTTTCCTGACCAATTGTAGTTGTAGGGCCATGGCCGCAATAGACAAGTGTTTGATCTGGAAACTTAAACAGTACATTTTGGATGCTGTTTTTTAATATTTCAAGATCTCCTCCTGGAAGATCAACACGTCCAAAACTCCCTTTGAATAGAACATCGCCGTTAATTACAAAACCTTCTTCATGGTAAAAAACTACGTGCCCAGGTGCGTGCCCAGGGGTGAAAAACACTTTGAATTGAAGGGCTCCGAATTGTAAAATTTGCTGATCCTCAAGAAAATCACTTGGCAGGGTTGCAGGTTTATAACCATGAAAGCCATAGACATCGGCATAACGCTCTACTGCCTCCCACGTGGCATGATCCGATGGATGCAAATAGGCTTTAGATGTAAAGGTTTCAAAACAAAAATGCGCTCCTAAGATATGATCGATATGCGCATGAGTAAACAAAATGGCGTGAACGGTTAAACCCGTCGATGAAATAAATGCTTTGAGGGCGCTTTCCTCTTCTTTTGCATAACATCCTGGGTCTATGATGACAGCATCGTTGCCGTTATAAACAACATAGGTGTTTTCCTGAAAGCCGTTGAAGCAAAAAGCCTGAACTTGAGTAGACATGTTTCAAATTTACTGCAATTATATTTAGCGCAGTAAATTTACGTGACCGGTAATGACCTCTTTGTTGTTTTTGAAGTCTGTGTATTTGATTTTCCAGGTATATGTGCCGTCTTGGCAAGGTCTGAAATTATAGGTGCCATCCCAGTATTCTTTGAGGTCATTGAAGGCGTATATGAGTTCTCCCCAACGGTTGTAAATTGAAACTTCGACCTCAAGATAATTCCCACCAATCACTCGGAAATACTGATTGAACATATCGCCATCAGGCGTAAAGGTATTGGGAACATAAAAGAAAGGATCAAAATAAATATTGACTTGACTTTCAGCGGTGCAGCCATTTTGATCAGTGAAATAAACGGTATAAAGTGCGTTTTGAGAAGGGCTTACTTGTGTAGAAAGGCAATTTACACAGCTCACTTCATCATCTGGCGCCCATAGTACAGAGCCTGGCCCTGAAGTAAGGGCATTGAGCTGAATAATATCACCTTGAACGGCATAAACATCGGCTCCTGCATTCACATAAGCTGCTGCAAAAACATTGACTTGTACGTTTGCGCTGTCTTGACAACCTTGTGCGTCGGTCCCGATGACTAAGTAAGTGGTATTGGTGGGTGGCACTACGCTTACCATAGCTCCGTTGCTACTTGATCCCGCCGGCCCCGGATACCATTCATAATATAAAGCGCCGCTTGCCCAGAGCCCAGCTGCTTGCCCAGGGCAAACTGTGGTATCTGAACCTGCCCAAATTTGAGCGGTCAAGATGCTTACCCAAACAGAATCGGTTTCGGTCCCGCAACTATTTGTGACATCCACAAAATAATACTGCGGACTCAATGGATTGATTTGCACGGTAGCTGTATTACCCCCGAGTAAATTGTTATTCGGATACCAGAAATAACTTGTTCCGCCACTCGCTGACAAAGGCATGGACGTACCATAACAGAGTGAGACGCTATCTATAAGTTGCGGGACAGGTGGATTATTAAAGACAAAAATTGTAATAGAATCTTGGGCGGTACAACCATTACTTGAAGTAGCCGTGGCCGTGTAGGTGATGTCATTTTGCGGTGAGGAAATAACGTTGGCACCGCTCGTTGTATTTAAGAAATTACCCGGTGACCAAGAAATGTTTCCGCTTGCGGTAGCAGTGATAGGAACGGTTTCGCCTATGCAAATAGTTGTATCATTCGGCAAGGAAATGGTTGGGGCGGAAACCTCAAGGGTCAGTTGTAAGGTATCTGATCCGCAGGAGTCGGCGATGATCACCGTGAAAGTTGTTGTGCTAAAAATGGTGGCAGTTGGTTCGGCTATAGTCGGGTTGTCTAGCACATTGGCAGGGCTCCAAGAATAGGTAGAACCTCCGAAAGCTTCAAGTTGGTAACTATCACCGGGGCAAATGGTCGCGGTTGGTTGGATAGTGCCAGCCGTGAACGCACCAATATTGACTGTTACTGTAACAGAATCAGGGGTAAAACAGCCTGTAGAATCAAATGCAACTAACAAAACATCATACACACCCGGTGTTGTGTAAGCGTGTATCGGCTCGTAAGCGTTTGAGGTAGTGCCATCACCAAAATCCCAGAAAAATGAATTGGCGTTTTGAGAGTTGTTGTCAAAAAATACACTTTGCGGGATACAAATTAATGGGGCTGGTTGTGCTGCGATGGCTTCAATAGTACTCAGTTCAAACTTAAAGCAGGCCAAGTTGCAATTAGAACTCTGATTAGTTGCAGACCAAACACCTGGTGTACTTGTAAAACCAAAGTCATTGCCGCCACAAGCACCACAAACGGCGTGGTAAATTCTTCCTTGGTTGTCAAAGCGGCTGGTTCCGCCATCTACATGGTTCGAGCTACTATTGAGCCCTCCCATAAAAGTAGCGTACTTTAGTGCAGACGCGTCTTGATCTAGTACCGCAATATAAAAGTTAGAGCCATTGGTATTGAGCTGGTAGGCATCAAGGGTCACGGGGAAATTGGTTGTTGTAGAAAATGATGCTTGTCCGTAAAGTTGATTGAGTTGCCCACCCCATCCTGCCAAGTAAATATCATAGCAGTCAGAAATTAAGAAAGCAGTAGGTGAGAGTTCAACGTTACCTGTTCCGGCACCAATCATGGTTGTCCAAGCAATGGTACTGAGGTCGGTGCTATATTTTCTGATAAACTGCCCAGAGTTGGCATTTCCGTAACAACCCGGAGAAATGGCCCAAGCAGACTGAGACTGCCCATAGACATAAACAGCATTATTTACGTCAGTACGAACGAAATAAGTTTGGTCGTATTCGGCTTGTCCCATGTAAGTACCAGATTGCAAAGCTCCACTAGCTGAATTGATGCGTATCGTGTAGCCATCAGAACTTCCTCCATTGAATGATAAATCATTACCACCAGTTATTGCCAATGATGTAGAGGTTGTACCGCCGGCAACATAGACGCTGCCATTACTTCCAGTTGTTATAGAGTTACCCGATTCATTTCCACTACCACCAAAATAAGAGCTCCAGATCAGTTGAGAAAGCCCAGTATTTAATTTAAAAACAACAGCGTCTTGGGTTCCGTTGAGCGTATTTTGAAAGGCATTTTGGGTTGGGAAATTGGTGGATGTAGTGGTACTTGATACATAGACATTTTGATTGGCATCTAATACAATTTCGCCTCTGAATTGATCGCCGTAGTTGTAGAATAAACTCGCTGAATTTAAACCATCAGTACTGCTTCCACCCACATAAGTGGAGGCAAGAAGTGCTGTACCTGCTGCATTGAATCTCGCAATGTAGATGTCTGAGCCATTGAATTCAAGCGAATTTTGCAATTGGTAAGGCCCACCGTTGAAACTGTTATCAAAGGACTGACCTGCCATAGGGAAGTTGGTGGAGGAGGTCACGCCATAAACGAAAAGCTCGCCATTAGGAGCACATACAAGGCTGTGTGGGGTTTCGTTTCCAGAGCCACCTAAATAGGTAGAGTAAAGCAAAGCTGTTCCTGTTGCATTGAATTTTGTGATGGAAACGTCCATTGGAAAGGTTCCAGTACCTGAATTGTAGCTGGCGTCAAAGGCACCAACTGTTGTTGGATACCCCGAACCAAATACAATACCACCACCAAATAAATTCCCATTGACATCTGGGGTGGCTGTAAAACCCCAGTTATCTACGGGTGAACCCGTAAACGTTGAAAATGTAAGGCTAGGGTCAATGTAAAGTGCTAGGTTAGGGTCATAGCTCTCTGAAAGTACAAAATCGATTTGACCATCTTGAAAAACCCAAGAAATAGGCACTTCAATCTTTTCGCCATTTGAATCAATATTCCAGGCGATAGGTTTACTGTAAGTGATTTCTCCAAATCGGTGTTTGAGTAACAATTGACCTTCAGGATTGATTGTAACTGCTTCAGCCCCTTGAATCTGAAAAGCGAATTGTTGAATATCGCCATGAGGCATTAATTCTAAATGAAATGCAAGTTGCTCATTTTCGGTGGTGTAAATGAGTTTGCCGTCTTGAAAATAGTTGGGCGCAACAATTGTCGAGGACCCTCGAACCATTGACTTCCATTTGGAGGCGTCTGAACCAATGAAATAGTTGTGGTAATGTGCACTAGAATCTTGAGTTTCAAAATTGGCGTTCTGAGCGTTGATGAATACGTGTTTGATACAATGGTATTGCCCTAGTTCTGAGTGGGCTTCTTGGGTATCGTCTTGATCTTTGTGCTCGTGTGCATGAGTTGTGGCGTTTGACAGAAAAAAGGTCATGCCTTCTTGCTCTAGATAAACTCGACCGCCAGCAAGCGGTAAATTGTATAAAATACGCGTATCCCATTGCCCTTTATTTGGATACATCCAGACCTCTTGGGCAAAGGTGCAATGCATCCAACTAAAAAGAAGGATTAAACGTACTATTATTTTCATGGTGTAAGTAAAATTAACACATTCATTACCAAACTCAAAACAATAAACTATTCAAAGGCCATATGGTTGCCAAAACAACATAAAAATATTGTCGTGAATCTTAAAATAGCTTTTATTTGTATTTCTATTCTTTCCTTATTTATATGATGAATAAACTTTTACTAGTAGTTAGCTTTCTTTTACTAAACGCCGTTGCTTGGTCTCAAGGGTACTTGCGCCTTCAAATCCCTGTAAATAATGGCGAATTAAAAATCTTAGCAGATCAAGGTGTAGCAGTAGATCACGGTATTTTCAAAGAAGAAAAATATTTCATTTCTGACTTTTCATATGCAGAAAAAGCCATCATGGATCAAAATGGGATTGCATACGAAATATTAATAGCTGACATCGAGCAGTATTATGAAGACCTACTTAATCAGCCAGAAAAACCTGCGGAAGCTGAAACTGAGAAAAACACAAGTTGCTCCAACACAAGCATTGTCAATCCGTGGGCAAATCCAGCAACGCCGACTCATTTTAACCTTGGTACTATGGGCGGCTACCTCAAATACGAAGAATTGCTTGCTGAGCTTGATGAAATGGCAGCACTATATCCCAACTTAATTACGGTAAAAGCACCCATTTCGAACTTTTTAACTTTTGAGAACCGTCCAATTTATCATGTTAAAATTTCAGATAATCCGGGCCAAGATGAAGCAGGTGAACCAAAGGTTTTGTATACCGCCATACACCATGCCAGAGAGCCCATGAGTCTGATGGAGACTGTATTTTTCATGTGGTATATCCTCGATAATTATCAGGTGAATTCTGAAATTCAGTACATCGTAAACCATATGCAACTTTATTTTGTGCCTTGTATCAATCCAGATGGTTATGTTTACAACCAAACCACCAATCCGAATGGCGGCGGGATGTGGCGTAAAAACCGCAGGTTGAATTCAGGTGGTTCTTATGGCGTTGACCTCAACAGAAACTATTCTTACGGTTGGGGAACAACAGGAACCAGTTTTAGTCAGAGCAACGATACTTATTGTGGTACTGCACCTTTTTCTGAGCCTGAGACACAAGCCATGCGTTGGTTGGTTCAGAATAATCATTTTATTACTGCATTCAATGCACATACTTACGCTGAAGATATTCTTTTCCCAATCGGGACCACCAATGCTGAATTTGCAGATCACCACGATTATTTTCAGACCTGTACCAATCATATGGTTGAGTACAATGGTTACACTGCCATGAAAAGCTCAGGTTTGTATCCGGCTTCCGGAGACTCTGACGATTATATGTACAAGCTTGATATTGGCGTTGGGCAAAAAGACACCATGTTTGTACACACTCCTGAGGTAGGAACGGCTTTTTGGCAGGCGCAATCTCAAATTATCCCGACTTGCAAGGAAATGTTCTTTCCTAATTTAATTTTGGCGCACTTGGCAGGTCGTTACACTTTAGTGAAAGATACCGACCCACAAGGCGTTGCAAGTTTGAACGGCAATTTTACACATGAAGCCACCAGACTCGGAAGAGAAGCCGGCCCTGTCACGGTAAGCCTAATTCCTTTGCAAAATATTACCAGCGTGGGCGCTTCAGTTGTCCATGACTTAGCCATTCAGCAAACTGCTACGGCGAGCATTAGCTTTACGCTCAATGCAAGCATACAATTTGGAGATACCATCAAATATATTTTACAGACAGACAACGGCTTCTGGCAAAAGAAGGACACCATTGTTAAAATTTTTGGTGCTTTGAATGTATTAACAATAGAAGATGCAACAGATCCGAGCCAATGGACAGGTAATTGGGGCACCACTTCATCCACCTATGTGTCGGCTAGTAAATCTTTTACAGATACGCCTTCCGGGAATTACTCGAATAATGCCAATACTACTTACAGTTACACCCCAACCATTGATCTTTCAAATAAAAGTGCAGCGAAAATCACATTTTGGTGTAAATGGAATATCGAGGCGGGCTACGATTTCACGCAATTCCAAGTTTCTACAGATAATGGTCAAACTTGGGTGGCGCAGTGCGGTAATTATACTGTTTTGGGTACTTCAGGGAATGGTAGTGTTCAGCCAGCTAACAAACCACTTTGGGATGGCGTTCAGTCAACTTGGGTACTTGAAGAAATCAATTTATCCGAGTATTTGGGTCAACAGATCAAGGTGCGCTTTCAATTGAGATCTGACGGCGGCACGCGAGCTGACGGTTTCTATTTTGATGATTTCAGTATCTATGCCAATGAAATTGATGATACTGGTCTTGAATCAGTTGGGAATAGTCAGCTGTTGGTCTCGCCAAACCCAAGTCAACAACAATTTCAAATTCAAGGTTTACAAGCACATGCTCCGTATCAAATCATCCATTCGAGCGGTAAAATTGTTCAAAGTGGCAAGGTAGCTCAAGCAAATCAACTATTCGATTTGGAAGAAGCTGCGGGCATCTATTATTTTCAGACCATTTTAAATGAGCAGCCAGTTCGCGTTAAAATCATGCTGCTTGACTAAAGCGCAATAAAAGCCGCGATCTTGTCCATGTAGTTTTGATATCCCGCAACAAAGGGAGTAGTTTCGTGTTCTCCACCGGGCACTAAATAAGATTCTTTATAGCCTTGTGTTTTGTTGTTATAAACGGGTTGACCATGACTTTTGACAGTTAAAAATGAATCGGCTTCGCCATGAATCCAGAGTAATGGAATGCTGATTTTTTTAATTTCAGTAGCGTTGTCAATTTTTAAATCTACTAAGAAAGAGCCTGGCATCGAGAGCAGCGCCGCATCCTGAATCATGACCTCTGCTGAGGCAAATGGTGCTTCCAAAATGAGTTTACTCGGTTCGAGTGCATATTCAGTAGGATGCGCAGCAACTTCACAAGCAGCTGCCGAACCTAAGGAGAAGCCAAAAATGACAAAGCGTTCTTTTTGCAAGCCTTGGTCCTTGAGCCATTGAATAGCCGCAGCAGTTGTTCTGTACATATTTTCTTCTGAGGCTTTACCTTCTGAGCGCCCAAAACTTGGGTAATCAAACATGAGGACGCCATAACGACCCAAGCCACCCGTATTGGCATACAGTTTTTGTCTTGGCCAGTAAAAATCCATGTGGTCTTTGTTGCCATGGCAATATAAAATTACGGTGTCGGTTGCAATGCTGTTGAGGTCACCGACATAAATGGCACTCATTTTTGCGGCGCCTTCTTCGAGTTCGACATCGAGTTGAAACTGATGAATCATCGACTCAGGCACAGAAAACTGCCCTCCAAGATCGAGTGTCAACTCTCCGGTATAAGCATCAAGTTGATAGGTTTCAAGTTGGCTCGGGTTAAATAAAAAACCGTCTAGTCTTTTGCGACAAGAAAAAAGGCTAAGCGATATTATAAACAGAAGTAGTAGTTTTTTCATGTTACAAACGATAAGTAATACCAAAGTAAAGGCCCATTGCTCCGCGGTTTTGAAGTATACTCGGATAAGGAACCACAATATTTTCATTAGAATAAGTAGGAGCCAAAATTTTTATCTCTGCCTGATACGATAATTTAGGTCTGATCCATTGGTGGCCGATTTGAAAGTTAGGAATCCAGAGTTGTTCATTGGGCCTTCCCTGAGATTCAACGCGGTAGAAATCAAACCAATTGCTCATGCCGGCATAGAAAAAGTTGTAGTTTTTAGGCTGTTCCACGCAAAAGCGATCTAATTTCACAGGTTTCCATTCTTTACCATATTTGAAATAGTAGTTTGCATCAAGTTGCGGCCAAATTCTGTTGGCCCCCGTGTAGAAATCTAACAGAAAATTAACGTTGACTTGCCCAGAAACACCCATGCGGTCATTTTTCCAGATGCGTTGTGAAGCACCTACTTCAAATTGTCCCACACCGAAAGCCAAAGAGGTCGTTTGTAGCGCACCCATGAGGGTTGTTGTGTGGGTGATTCCTCTGCCGTAGCCAATAGAAGTGAAAGGAATTGGTATTGCGCCAATTCCGGGAACTTTTGCTACTGGCCCACCAAAATGACCAGTAAGCACTTGTTCGCCTTTTTCTAAGGGTTCGACGAACCTAGCAGGAGCACATGCGCTTAAATACAAAGCGGCAAGTGCGTAAAAAATCCATTTTTGCATAGGCCAAATATAAAAAGATTAACCATCCAAATTGCTTACCTTTGTCTTATGTCAGGATCGAGTTATGGTCAAATTTTCAAGCTCACCACCTTTGGAGAGTCACATGGTGTTGCCATTGGCGGCATTATTGAAGGTTTTCCGGCAAATTTCGAGCTCGATCTAGCTGCCATTCAATTGGCTTTAGCGAAAAGACGCCCAGGGCAGTCGAGTTTGGTTTCGCCAAGGCAAGAGCCTGATCAAGTTGAGTTTTTGTCGGGTCTTTTTGAAGGAAAAACAACCGGAAGTCCTTTGGCTTTCATGATCAAAAATCAAGATCAGCACTCTAAAGATTACGCAGCCCTCAAAGATACTTTCAGGCCATCTCACGCTGACTACACGTATCAACAAAAATACGGCATCCGTGACCACCGTGGTGGCGGTCGCAGCAGTGCCCGTGAAACCGCTTGCCGTGTTGTAGCTGGTGCCATTGCCGCTCAAGCGCTACAACAGTTAGGTGTTCAGGCTTCAACCTACGTTGATCAAATTGGTCCTGTGCAACTGCAAAGCCCAACTTGGTATGACACCACTCAAATTGAAGCATCTCTTTTGCGCTGTCCTGAGCCAGCGGTTTCAGAACAAATGGAAGCTTATCTCAAAGAAATCAATGCTGAAGGGGACACAACAGGCGGAGCTATTCGCTGTATGCTCAAGGGCGTTCCAGCGGGGTGGGGTGAACCTGTTTTTGATAAATTACATGCTGAATTAGGTAAATCCATGCTTTCGATCAATGCGGTCAAAGGTTTTGAAATAGGAAGTGGATTTTCAGCCATTTCCATGAAAGGATCCGAACACAACGATCAATTTTTAGCGAATGGTCAAACCCATACCAACTACTCTGGCGGCATCCAAGGCGGCATCTCTAATGGCATGCCTATCAGTTTTAGAGTGGCATTCAAACCTGTGGCATCCATTCGTCAGGCGCAAGCACTGCTCAATGCTGAAGGCAATTTGCAAACTCAAGTTATCGAGGGTCGTCATGACGCTTGTGTGGTGCCCAGAGCAGTACCAATTGTGGAGGCAATGGCCCATATCGTATTATTCGATTTTTATTTAAGACAACAAAGAAATACCCTTTTTAATAAGTAATTATGTTACAACGCATTCAAACACTGTATTTTATTTTAGTCATGATTTTGCTTTCTACTTTGCTTTCAGGAGTAGAAATATTTGGATTTACGACGTCAAAAAACTACTTATCATACTCGGTTTATGGCATTCAAAGCTTTAAATCTGAGGCGAATGCACCGCTTGGCAAAGCGGAACATTTGGAAGGATCCATTTTGTTTTACTTTGTCATCGCATTTGTACTTTTTGTCTATTTTGTCATGATGTCCTATAAAAATCTCAAGAAGCAATTCAGATTAGCGAGAATTGTTGCCTTGATTTATTTAGTTGGTTTGGTAGCGCTTTTATTAGCCGGTAGTTTGGGCCTTCTTGTGAAAGGCGCTGTGGCTATTCAACTCGGTTTAGGCTATTACATCTGTGTAGTTGGCTTGCCATTTTCTTACTTCGCTTTCAAAGGCATCAAAAAGGACAAAGACTTGCTAGAGTCTCTAGACCGTCTCCGTTAATCTTATGAATTTTCTTTCAGTCGAACAGCTCACCAAATCATATGGTGAAAGACTTTTATTTTCAGAATTAACCTTTGGCATTGAACAAGGCCAAAAAGCAGCCATTGTTGCAAAAAATGGCTCTGGTAAAACGACGCTTTTACGTTGCTTGTTGGGTAAAGAGCCCACAGATTCGGGCAGTATTACTTTTCGAAAAGAACTGCGCATTGCGTTTATGGAGCAAACCGAAGACCTCGATCCTGAACTCAGTGTTTTAGACGCGGTTTTAGCCCATGATTTACCCGAGATTCAGTTAGTCAAGTCATATAACGACGCCTTGGCAGCCAACGACGAAGAAAAGTTAGGCGTTTTATACCAAGCACTGACAGAACACCAAGCCTGGGACCTCGAAGTCAAAGTGCAGCAAATCTTGTCTGTACTTAAACTCAAAGACCTCAAGCAAAAAGTAGGCGCACTTTCAGGAGGGCAAAAGAAAAGAGTTGCGTTAGCCAAAGTGTTGTTGGCCGAGGCCGAATTTTTAATCCTAGATGAACCTACGAACCACCTTGATCTAGACATGATTGAGTGGCTTGAAAATTACTTATCTGCTTCTCAACTTACCATCTTGATGGTGACCCACGACCGCTACTTTTTAGAGGTCGTTTGTGATACTATTTTTGAGTTAGCAGATCAAACAATTTATCGCTACAAAGGCAACTTTTCTTATTATCTCGAGAAAAAAGCTGAGCGCGAAGATCAGTTACAGGCAACTATTGAAAAAGCGAAAAACACTTTTCGCAAAGAACTGGACTGGATCAGGCGTCAACCCAAAGCAAGGGGAACCAAACAAAAGGCTCGCGTAGATGCTTTTTCTGATTTAAAGAAAGTAGCGACACAAAGACTCGATGAAGATGAGCTTGAATTGCCCATCAAAATGGAAAGGCTCGGCACTAAAATTGTCGAGTTTCATAAGGTCTCAAAATCTTTTGATGAGCTCGTTATCCTAGATGACTTCAGTTATCATTTCCAAAGGCAAGAGCGCTTGGGTATCGTTGGTAACAACGGCACGGGCAAAACCAGTTTTCTCAAACTCCTAACAGGTGGCATAGAACCCGATAAAGGCAAGATTGTCATTGGTGAAACTGTTGTTTTTGGCTATTATTCTCAGGACCTGATTGAAGTCGATCCGGACATGAAAGTGATAGATGTTGTTCGGGAAGTAGCAGAATTCATACCGCTAGAAAAAGGCAGACAGCTGAGCGCTGCACAATTGCTCGAACGATTCTTGTTTCCAAGAGACATGCATTACCATTTTGTACACAAACTGAGTGGTGGTGAAAAACGCAGGTTAAAGTTATTGCGTGTCTTGATGCTGAATCCGAACTTTTTGATCCTCGATGAGCCCACCAATGACCTCGATATCTTTGCGATGTCTGTTTTGGAGGACTACCTCAGACAGTTTCAGGGCAGCCTTATTGTGGTTTCCCATGACCGCTATTTCATGGATAAAATGGTAGATCACTTGTTCGTTTTTCAAGGCAAAGGCAAAATCAAAGACCTTGTTGGGAATTATCATGTTTACAGAAATAGCCTACAAGAAGCGCAACGACAGCAGAAGCAAGAAGCTAAGCCTACAGATGCTGCGCCTAGCCCACAGGTTTCGGAAAAACAACGTAAAATGTCTTTCAAGGAGAAGCAAGAATTCGAGCAAATTGAAAAGCAACTGCCTCAACTAGAACAGGAGAAGGAAGCCCTTACCGCAGACCTTTCTAGCGGAACCTTGTCCAATGAAGCCCTTCAACAAAAAGGCGAGCAGTTGGGCAAACTCGTGGATCAGATTGACGAACTCACGATGCGTTGGCTGGAGCTATCTGAATTAGCTTAAGATATTTTGCTCTTTGCCAAATTGACGGTAAGATAACATGACTGCTAAGCCGGCAATCAGTAACATAACACTGAATACACTTAAGAAATAACCGATGCTTAAGGTTCCGGCAATCAGTTCTTTGGTTGCCAAAACTACATTGATCACCGGAATAAATGCGGTGCTCAGATCGAGTTCTATCCCTGGAAAAAATCCAATCATGGCAGGTAAAACCATGATAATGTTTAAAGGAGTGATTATACTTTGTGCCTCCTTAAAGCTTTTTGCATAAATAGCAATTGGGATCATCACCCCTGCAAAAAATACAACCAAAGGGAGTAGCAAAGCCAACATGGAAAGAATAAATGGCAAACTCAATATTCCGTGAATAACATCTAAAATTTCTTTATTGGCGCCAAGATCTAGGAATTCGATGGAGATAAACAGACCCAATAAGGAGCAGCTGGCAGCTAACATTCCTGAACTCACAACTACTAGCATCTTTCCGAGTAGAATTTTCCAACGAGACACCGGTGTGGTGAGCAGCGTTTCAATAGTTCCTCGCTCTTTTTCACCGGTGAATAAATCGATTGCAGGATACATACAGCCAATAAAACCAAATGCGATAAAAATGTAGGGTAAGAAGCCACCAGCCATTTTTCCAATCATTTTTTCATTGGAGGCGCAGTTATTATAATTGGCTTTAACCGGTTCAATTTCCTGAATCCGAATACCCAATGCTTTGAGTCTTTTTTGCTGTTCTATTGATTCAATCGCGGCGTTAAACGCTTCTGCCCTTTCTGGTCTACCGACCTCGGTGGCATCAAATTGCCAGTCAAGGATCAGTGTTTTTTGATCAGCAGTGTAATGATGGTACAAACCAAGGTCTATGCTTTGAGCCTTTACGTCTTTGTCTAGTTTCAAAGAATCAGAATAGATTACAACTGTTTTTTTACCGAGGCTTTCTGGTAAGAGCTGCAGTTGTTGTTTGAGCTGTTGACTGTTTGTTCCGAATACGCCAACTTTTAGAGCTTTTTGTTGCTCATCCTCCTCAAATGATTTTGAAATCTCTACAAATACGTTGAGCGTTATCGGGAAGACCAAAATCGGTATCACGAGCATGGTCATGAGCGTTCTGCGGTCGCGAAGGGTGTCGAGTAGTTCTTTGCGGAAAATGCGAAAAATCATTGTGCTGGATTTTGAGTTTGAACAATACGAATGAATTCTTCGGTCAAGTTTTTTGTTTGCATTTGCGCCTTGAATTCTTCCATCGTGCCTTGATACTTAAGTTCGCCTTTATGAATGATAGCGAGGTCATCACAGAGGAGGTCAACCTCACTCATGATATGACTCGAGAAAATCACGGTTTTTCCTTGATCTTTACAAGAACGGATGAGTTTGATGATATTCTCGGCGGTAATGACATCAAGGCCGCTCGTGGGCTCATCAAAAATAACTACCTCAGGGTCATGAATCATGGTGCGGCAGATGGAGACCTTCTGCTTCATGCCGGTACTCAGTTTTCCGATTCTTTGATGTAAGAAATCGTTCATGTTGAGCAGCTCAAATAATGCTACTTTGCGTTTTTCACGCGTATTTGGTTCAACCTCGTAGAGGTCAGCATAGTAGTCAATGAGTTCAATTGGGGTAAGTCTTGCGTACAAACCGGTGGAGCCGGTTAAAAACCCAATGTGTTTGCGTGCTTCTTCAGGATGTGCAAGCGCGTCAATTCCTTGAATTTGAATTTGACCACTACTAGGTTTGACCAAAGTAGCAAGCATGCGTAAAGTAGTGGTTTTCCCTGCTCCGTTAGGCCCAAGTAAAGAAAACACCCTGCCTGGTTGACATTCAAATGAGATATCTTTGACAGCGTTAGCTGTTTTTGCTTGCGTTTGCAATTCTTTGCGTTGCTGCTTCGTTAATTCGAAGGTTTTGGAAAGGTGTTGTACAGAAATCATAGGCTAAATGAAGACGGTTTGTAAGCCAAGTAGTTACAGGAAGGCAGGCTTAAAATTTAAGAGCGCGCTCATTGGGCGCAATGGCTTTGTTTTTATTGGCAAGCTGTCCGCAAGCTGCGTCAATATCTTTACCTCGGCTTCGGCGCACATTGACAATCAGGTTTAAGGACTCTAAGAACTGGGCGAAGGCCTCTACTTTTCTGGCATCGGCTTGTTGGTATTTACCGTCATCGATCGGGTTGTACTCGATGATGTTGATTTTGCAAGGCACGCACTTTGCGAATTGAGCTAGCTCGCGAGCATCGCTGAGGTCGTCATTGAAATCTTTGAAGATGATGTATTCAAAGGTGACACGGGAGCCAGTTTTTTCATGGAAATATTGCAAGGCCTCGGCTAAACTCTCAAGGTTGTTGCTTTCATTGATTTCCATGATTTCGTTGCGCTTGATATCATTGGCAGCGTGCAACGAAAGTGCTAAATTGAATTTGACTTCGTCATCACCCAATTTTTTGATCATTTTGGAGATGCCAGCCGTTGAAACAGTGATGCGCTTCGGAGAAATTCCTAGCCCGTCAGGGCTGCAAAGGCGGTCGACAGAACGCAATACGTTTTTGTAGTTGAGCAGTGGCTCACCCATGCCCATATAGACGATGTTGCTGAGGTTCTGTTGGTAATGGGTCTGTGCTTGTTGTTGGAGATAAACCACTTGATCGACGATTTCACCGGCGCTGAGGTTCCGCATGAGTTTGAGCCGCCCAGTTGCACAAAATTGACAAGACAAACTACAGCCAACCTGTGAAGAAATACAGGCAGTCATGCGTGAACTTGTTGGGATGAGTACGCCCTCAATTACTTTTCCTTCCTCAATGCTAAAAGCACTTTTGATGGTGCGGTCTTTACTGATTTGTTGATCTTGAAGCGTGATGTGATCAATGAAGAATTGCTTGGAAAGCATATCGCGCAGCCCAATGCTCAGGCTACTCATTTGGGCAAAGCTGTGTGCATTTTTTTGCCAAAGCCATTCCCAAACTTGTTTGGCTCGAAAAGGCTTTTCGCCAAGTTCGATAAAACATGCTTTCAGTTCTTCTAAAGAAAGGTCGCGGATGTTTTTAAGCTCCGTGGACATTGTTTAGCGATTCAGCATCACTGGCATGACCAACATCAGGATATCTTCATGGGCATTTTCTTGCGTTGCCGGAGTTAATAAACCTGCACGGCTAGGCTCGCTCATGGATAACTTGATTTCGTCGGCATCGATGTTGCTGAGCATTTCTAGTAGGAAACGCGAGTTGAACCCGATTTCGAGGTCATCACCGTCGTAGTTACAAGTGAGTCTTTCAGTAGCTTCGTTAGCGAAGTCGATGTCTTCGGCAAACAAAGAAAGCTCAGATCCTGTAAGTTTGAGGCGAATTTGATGCGTGGTTTTGTTAGAGAAAATTGATACACGCTTGATCGAAGAAAGAAATTGAGCGCGGTCAATGGTGAGTACATTTGGATTCTCTTTTGGGATAACGGCTTCGTAGTTCGGGTATTTGCCATCGATAAGGCGGCAAACTAAAACGAGGTCATTGAAGGTGAATACGGCGTTTGATTCGTTGTATTCCATTGTGATTTCTTCGTCACCGCGAAGATTCGATTTCAAGAGATTGAGTGGCTTTTTTGGTAAAATAAAAGCCGAACTTCCGCTAGCTTCAGCATCGGTTCTTTTGTAACGCACAAGTTTGTGAGCATCTGTAGCCACAAATGTGATTTCGGTTCCGGAAAACTGGCAGAATACACCGCTCATGACAGGGCGAAGGTCGTCATTGCCGGTAGCAAAAAGAGTTTTGTTAATGGCTTTTGATAAAACAGCTCCAGAAAGTTTGATAGCGCTTTTATTGGCTAATTCAGGAACTTTAGGGAATTCGTCTCCGTTGAAGCCAACCATTCTTGATTTACCGTTGTCGTAGGCGATTTCAATTTGGTAATTGCTGGCGTTGACCTTAAAGGTACAAGGTTGATCTGGTAAATTTTTAAGGACGTCAAGCAATAATTTTGCTGGAATTGCAATTTTGCCATTTTCTTCGGATTGCACCTCGAGTTTAGTCATCATGGTGGTTTCGAGGTCTGAAATTGAGGCAGTCAAGATGCCGTCTTGAATTTCAAATAAGAAATTATCTAAGATAGGCAAGGTGTTGCTTGTGTTTAAGACACCAGAAATACTTTGAAGATGACGTAAGAGTGTTGTACTAGAGGCAATGAAATTCATAGCAAAAAATTTGTTTACAAAGTTAACATTTCAGATGAATTTGACGCTGATTTTAAGCAGACTTATACAAACTTCCTACGTAAATACACCTTCAAAGCTTCTCGGTGCAAGATGACTTCAGCTAATTTTTGATGATATGCTTGTCCAGATTGTAAATCCCAATCAATTTCAGGGACATCAATAAGGTAAAGTAGCTGCTGCAGTTGAATTTGTGGTAAATTTTGAATGGCAGTTTCAATCTCAAATAAAAGATCGTTCGCTACAAACTTTACCTCAACCTGAGCGCGGTCAAAATCTTTTTGAAGTTGTAGAAGGGTTTGTTCCCGGAAATCGGGAAGTGAAAGTGCCTCTTGAAGTTGTTGGATATCGAGCAACTCAGTTTGTTTTGTTAGTTTTGTTTCACTAAGTTACGATGAAAAGAGCCTTTGATATTCTTGTTTCGCTAATTGTTTTGCTTCTTTTTTTTCCGCTAGGTCTTGTTTTGGCCATTTGGATTAAGTTAGAATCGAAAGGAGGCGTATTCTACCTACAAGAAAGAGTTGGAAAAAATGGCCATCATTTCAAATTGATCAAATTCAGATCCATGCGCCCTAATGCCGAGCTGAGTAGCCAACTTACTGTAGGCGCCAGAGATCCGAGAATTACGCGAGCCGGATATTTTATCAGAAGGTTCAAACTCGATGAGTTCCCTCAGTTCATCAATGTTTTGATCGGGCAAATGAGCATTGTTGGTCCAAGACCTGAAGTGCCTTTTTATGTAGCGCTCTATAATGAGGCTCAGAGAAAAATCTTAGATGTTAAACCCGGAATTACCGATTACGCAAGCATTGAGTACTATTATGAAAATGAAATTTTAGCCGCCGCTTCAGATCCACAAAAAGCCTATATTGAGCAAATTATGCCGGCAAAAATCAAGCTCAATGAGCGTTATTTGTCCAACCCTAGTTTAGCCCAAGACTTAAAAATCATGTGCTTGACCTTTCTGAAAATTTTGGGGCGTTAGGTTACTTGAAAGCGGCCCAAATACCGAGCTCGGGTAAGGGCGCAACAACACCAATTGTTTCTTTTGAAGTCGGGTGCTGAAAAGCAAGGGTACGGGCGTGCAAACAAATCGAGCCATCCGGATTCGAGCGCTTATCGCCGTATTTTAAATCTCCTTTAATGACGCAACCTAGGTTAGCTAACTGACAACGAATTTGATGGTGTCTGCCCGTTTCTAATTTGATTTCAAGTAAATGATAGCGTTCAGAACTCTTAAGAAATTGGTAATGTAAGATGGCTTTTTTTGCTCCGGGGGTGTCAGCAGACACCACATAGCTTTTATTTTGGCTTTCGTTCTTCTTTAAATATTGCACCAGTGTACCACTATTTTGTGCAGGTTTTTGACTCACAATAGCCCAGTAAACTTTATTGGTTTCTTTGTCCCGAAATTGCGCATTGAGTCTTTCGAGGGCCTTGCTGGTTCTGGCAAAAACCAAAGCACCGCTAGTTGGGCGGTCGAGGCGGTGTACCACTCCTAAAAAAACATTGCCCGGCTTTTGATACTTTTCTTTGAGATAGGTTTTGATCAAATCAGGAAGAGTTGCATCTCCTGTTTTGTCACCCTGGGTCAGTTCAGAAGGCAGTTTATTGACAACAATAACGTGGTTGTCTTCAAATAAAATGCGGTCTGAATTCATCATGAATTTAGTAAAGCTGCTTTTTGTTTCTTTTCTATTTGGCGATTTCTGAAATAGGCAAGCGCCGTAAAGACAGCCATGATGATGATCAGGATGGTTAGCCAAGTTGGGAACTGATTCAGGCCTTCACCTTGCGCATAGCTATGAAGCCCCACAAGCATGAAATTGACTCCGAAGAAGGTAAATAAGATGGCTGAATAAGACCAAAACGAAAGCGCATTAAACAGGAAGCGGCCTTGTAAGCCAGGAATGAGGCGGAAATGCAA
>JBEBBE010000025.1:0-17297 GCA_041158525.1 Bacteroidota bacterium
TTGGTGTAAACATTGACAAGGTACTGATACACATCTCTTTTGCGCTTTGACTCAGGGTAACGACTCAGGTAATTTTCAAATGCGCGTACCGATTCATCATAAGGGTTGATATCTACCTTGAAAGAAATAACGGCAAATTGAAAAAGTGCATCCTCCTGAATTTGAGGCAAACTATTCATTTCAGCAGCGCGTTCAAAAGCACTTCTGGCAGGCAATAATTTATTCAATTTGAGGTAGGCATCGCCAATTTGATACATCGCAATGTGCCCTAGGCTATCTGAAACGCGGGTTACTTTGTCGAAATTCTTGATGGCTTTGTCGTATTGCTGCGTTTTGTAATACGCATAGCCAAACTCATAATAATCATCGCGGGTACCGCGGGCATTTTGATGGTATTTTTCTAAATAAGGAAGGGCTTGGTCAAATTTCCCCAATTGATAATAAGCATTCCCAATGATGTGCTGGATGTCAAATTCATTATTGACAAAACTACAATTCAAGACAGTCGGAGCAAAGTCAATCACTTCCTGAAACTTACCTTGTTTGTATAGAATTTGTGCTATGTAATAAGGTACCACACCACAATAGGTGGAATCTTTTTGCAAAGCTTTAAAACCTTCTAGGGCTTCTTGCAAAGAAGAACGAGTATAACTGATGTGTGCGTAGTAATACAACGCCGGCTTTGCATATTCAGTGGTGCCATCTTTGATGTCTTTAAATGAAAGATAGGCCGCATCTTGGTCTTCATTTTGATAGGCCGAATACCCCAACTTGAAAAGTACTTCTTCTTTTTGCTCCGCTTTTAAATTTCTGACATTGATGTCCTTGTAAGCGCGTTGTGCTGCGATGAAATCTTCGTTTTTGAAATGATACGCCCCAATTCCTACGGCAATTTCAGTGCGATAATTGTTTTCTGGGTAGGTTTTATTGAAGGTCTCCAACAAGGGAATGGCATCGTTGTTATAGAGCTGCAAAGCAGACATCCCTTCATAATAATGCGCCTTGATCAAAAAAGGATCGTGCTCATTGCGCTTGTTTTGCTGACAAGCATTGATGAAGGTCCTGAACTCTTGTTTGGCTTCGGCAAACTGAGCTTTAGTATACAAATCCTCGGCATTGAAAAAAGCCGCATTTTCACCACTGTATTTGGTGGATTCCTGCGCCCAAAAAAGCATTGGGAAGCACAACAGGAAGACAAGATAACGCAAGTTACGATTCATAGTATGTAAAATTACTAGGGGCAAGTGCCCAATCTGCTCCCCTATCCAAAAGTTTTAAACCTGAATTTGTTAAGATAAAATCGGGTAAAATTTATTTTGGTTACGACTTAATGAACACATTTGTCTAAAATTATCGCTTGTGTCAACTGTCATCTCTCTAAGAAACGCCAAAATTTACCAACAAGAAAAATTGATTCTTGACAATCTCGACCTCGAATTGGAAGAAAAAACATTTGCCTATTTGATTGGTAAAACCGGTAGCGGAAAAAGTAGTTTGCTCAAAACACTTTATGCTGAATTGCCGCTTACTGAAGGTACTGGAAATGTTTGCGGCTTTGAACTCAAAGGCCTTAAACGCAAGCAAATTCCGTTCTTGCGCAGAAAAATTGGCATCGTGTTTCAGGATTTTCAGTTGCTCACTGACCGCAATGTCCTAGACAATCTCAAGTTTGTTCTGGGTGCAACGGGCTGGAGCGATAAAAAACTCATTGAGCAACGCGCCATGAACTGCTTACAACTCGTTGGCATCGAGAAAAAGGCCAAAGATTTCCCACATCAGCTTTCCGGAGGTGAACAACAGCGTGTTTCAATTGCCAGAGCGCTCCTAAATAAGCCCACACTTATTTTAGCAGACGAACCTACCGGAAATTTGGATCCAGCGACCTCAAAAGAAATCATGGAATTACTTTTGGCTGTTGCCAAAGAAGAAAACACAGCTATTTTGATGGCCACCCACGACATGCAAATGGTGGCGCATTTTCCAGGCAGAATTTTAGAAGTTAGCGAAGGAAAAGTAATCGAACAACGCTAGGAAAGCTCCCCTACCACAGCTGTCCTTAAAAAATTCGGGATTGCATCTTTTGGAAGATTGGCCAAAGCAAACATGCTTTTAGTTATGGCCGCTTCTGCTGTTAAGTCTGAACCACTAATTACACCCGCTTTCTCAAAAAAGACACTGGTCTGATAGGCCCCCTGTCTGACTGATCCGCTTTGACATTGCGTAATATTAAGTACGATTCCGCCGGCTGCAATGAAGTTTTGAATGGCGGTTTGAAACGCTAATTCACTAAAGGCATTGCCAGCACCAAAAGTTTCGAGTATGACAATTTGAAAACTTGGATATTGCAACAAGGATGTGTAAGCAATTGTTGGAATACCCGGATACAGTTTCAATAAACCAACCTGATTATTCAATGATAGCTGACTATTCAAGCCCTTTTCATGGGTACGGAAAAGGCGTTCTTTAAACCACTCTAGTTGAACCCCAGCTTTGGCTAGCAACGGATAATTTGGAGACTGAAAGGCCTCAAATTGATGCGCCGACACCTTAGCGCTGCGGTTGGCCCTAAACAAACAATATTCAAAATATAGTGCCACCTCTTGTACCATGGGTTCACCGTTTTCATCTTGTGCGGCAGCAATTTCAATAGCGGTAATGAGGTTTTCTTTGCCGTCCGTTCTGATGATACCAATCGGGAGTTGTGAACCTGTAAAAATCACCGGCTTTTTGAGGCCTTGCAACATAAAACTCAGGGCGCTTGCGGTGTAAGACATGGTGTCGGTGCCATGAAGGACTACAAAACCATCAAATTGCGCATATGATTCCGTGATCCAAGTGGCAATTGTTTGCCAATGTTCAAGGGTAATTTCTGAAGAATCAACAGGCTGCTCAAAACTACGAACGCTGAGTTCTAAATCAAAGCGCTGCAGTTCTGGGATGTGGGCGTGTAGGTGCTCAAAATTGACACTTTCAAGTGCCCCTGTTTGGGCATTGGTGATCATGCCAATGGTGCCGCCGGTGTAGATAAGTAAAATCTTACGCATGCTCGAAAGTAAGAAATTTTTCCAAGTCAAATAAGCGAATGGCGTTGGCACTCGTGAGCGCCTCAATTTCTGGCACTGATATACCCAAGCATTCGTGCAATTTGCCAACTACTTCGGTCATGTAGGCAGGTTCATTGCGTTTTCCTCGGTAAGGAACAGGTGACAAATAAGGGGCGTCTGTTTCGAGCAATAAGCGGTCATGAGGAATATGGGCAACTACCTCAGCCAAGCCTGCATTTTTATAGGTTAGAACACCTCCTATTCCGAAATAGAATTGCTCGTATTTAAGTATGCGCTGCACTTGTTCTTTGCTACCAGTAAAACAATGAAACACCCCGCTTAATTCTGGAGTCCATTCTTCATCTAGAATGGCAAAAAGCTCTTCAAATGCTTTTCTGACATGAATGGCAATGGGTAATTTGAGTTTTTTAGCCCATTGTACTTGAAGCCTAAAAGCTGCTTGCTGTTCTGCTAAAAAAGTACTATCCCAATAGAGGTCGAGGCCGATTTCACCAACGGCGCAGTAGCGCTCTGGCGCAGCGAAAAGCTGCGCCTCAATGGTGGCAAGCTCTTGCTCCCAATTTTCTTTAACATAAGTTGGATGCAAGCCCATCATTGGGATACAATTGGCCTGAGCAGCTGCCAAAGATTCAAGGGGCGCAATACTAGCAACATCTATATTTGGCAACAAAATAGCGCCTACACCCGAAGCACTAGCTCTTTGGAGCATGAGGTCTCTGTCGGTATCAAATTCTTCGGCATAAATATGCGCGTGTGTATCAATGATCATTGCTCTGCTCTTGCTGCTAAATAGTTTTCCCAGGCCCAAGCATCGCGGATGGCGTCTTCAATGGTTAAGCGTGCTTTCCATCCTAATAATTCTTGGCCTTTGGTGGCATTGGCATAAATTTCTACAACATCTCCTGCCCTTCTTGGACCAATTTGATGCGGCAAAGCCTTGCCCGTTACTTTTTCAAAAGCGGCTACAATTTCAAGCACAGAACTGCCGGTGCCGGTGCCAATATTGACGGCTTCTAGCAAACCACTATCTGCTTTTGCCAAAAATTCAAGTGCTGCTACGTGTGCTTCTGCAAGGTCAGTAACGTGGATATAGTCTCGGATACAAGAGCCGTCTCGGGTCGGGTAATCATTGCCAAAGACTGTTAAATGAGCGTGCTTGCCAATTGCTGTTTGCGTCACAAAAGGCAACAAGTTATTTGGCTTACCTATTGGATATTCACCGATGAGTGCCGACGCGTGGGCACCAACCGGATTAAAATATCGCAAGTTCATGAGCTTGCTTTTTGCTGAACTTTTATGAAAGTCTGTGATGATTTGCTCGCCCATCCATTTGGTAAACCCATACGGAGATTCTGGTGCTTGTTTTGGAGTGCTTTCACTCACTTCTTTTTCACCTTTAGGCTCGCCATAAACGGTGCAAGATGATGAAAACACAAAGTTGCGCACATCGTGCTTTTCAAGCATACTGAGTACATTGATCAGGCCCACCAAATTGTTCTGATAATAGGCCAATGGCTTCTCAACAGACTCGCCGACCGCCTTGTAGGCCGCAAAATGAATGACGCCTTCAAAGTTGTATTGCTCAAAGAGTTGATTGAGTGCTGCTGCATCGCAAACATCGATGCGGTGTAAAATGGGCGCCGCACCTAAAATTTGAGTGAGCCCCTCGAGCACCACCTCATTGGCATTGCGAAAATCATCGGCGATAATTGGAGTGTAGCCTTTTTGCTGAAGTGCTACAACGGTGTGCGAACCAATATAACCTGCCCCGCCTGTTACCAAAACAAATTTATTCATGAAACAAAGTTAGGGATTCCCTTTTTCTATGAACCCGATTGTGTTAAGTTTGTTTTACCTTATATGAAAGTTATCCTCATTTGCCTCGCGCTATTCTTCCTTGAATCTAATGCAAATTTAGAGGTAGAGATCAATGGTATACCGAATACAAAAGGAACCGTATTTATTGGGCTTTTCGATAAAGCAGCCAACTTTCCTACTTTTGGCAAGCAACTGAAAGGTGTCGTTTTAAAAATAGATGGCAAACAATTGAGTTATACTTTTAAAAATCTCCCTACCGGCAAATATGCACTCGCCGTATACCACGATGAAAATAAGAACGGTGTACTCGATAAAAACCTATTTGGCGCGCCAACCGAAGCTTATGGTTTTTCCAATAATGCCCGCGAAACTTTCTCAGCTCCAAGTTTTCAGGATGCCAGTGTTTTACTGCAGGCCGATAAGAAAATTAAAATCTTGTTGAAATAAGAGAACTGGTTTTTACTTACTCAAAACTGATGAGTAAGCCACCCTTATCTACAACGTCGCCTTCTTGAATTTGAATGGCACTCACTACACCGATTCCTTCAGCCTTGAGGACATTCTCCATTTTCATGGCTTCTAAAGACAACAATGCATCTCCGGGCTGTACCTCTTGACCCACTTTGACATGAATGGCAGTAACGCGGCCTGGCATGGGTGCTTGCATTTCTTTGAGCTTGCGCAATTTAGGTTTGTCAAGGCCCATAGCAGCAATTAAGTCATCGAGCGGATGTCCTTTTTTCACTTGAAAAGTGCGGTGATTGATGCGGATGCTCAATTGACCCAATTCAGATTGGTCAACGAGTAATTCTCCGTGATACTTTTTGCCTTCAAACTTGATTTCAAAAAATTGGTGGTCAAACCACTTCACGGAAGCTCCGCTAAGGGTTTGTGTTTCTTTTTGATCAATGAACCATTTATTCATTTGGGCTTATTTTATAAGTTGAATGGCGGTATCCGCCGCTGCTTCTATTTCTTCTGTTTTAGGCGCCGAACTCGTTTCAAAGACAAGTGCATCTGCCAAGACCTCAGCACAAATATAATGCTGATGTGCAAGTGCAGCAGCTTTTACGACTTCTGAGGTGTCTAGCTTTACCGTAATGCGGTCTGTTACCTCGAGTTGGAGGTCCTTGCGCATATTTTGAATGCGGTTTACCAGCTCGCGGGCCAAGCCTTCGGCTTTCAATTCAGGACTAATGCTGATGTCAAGTGCAACTGTTAGGCCATTTTCACTAGCGACAAGCCATCCTGGGATATCTTGTGCCTGAATTTCGAAGTCTTCGAGTAAAAGTTCGATGGCTTGTCCGTCAACTTCACCTTTCCAAACTTGAGCTTGCTCAATTTGAGCAATATCCTCTTGACCAAACTGCTGAACCAATGCAGCAATGCCTTTCATTTGTTTACCGTATTTCGGGCCAATCGTTTTGAAGTTCGGTTTAATTGACTTCACCAAAATGCCGCTGTCAGACAACAACTCGAGTTCTTTGACATTGACCTCAGAACAGATGAGATCAGTGACGTGTCTGAAATTGTTGGCTTCTTGCTCGTTGAGCACCGGAATCATGATTTTTTGCAGTGGCTGACGCACGCGAATGTGCTGCTTTTTGCGCAATGCTAAAACCAAAGAGCAGGCTTGCTGCGCCAATTGCATTTGGCGCTCGAGTTGCGATAAAATAGCCGCTTGATTCGGACTTGGGAAATCTGCCAAATGAACAGATCCTTTTTTGTTTTTTCCACTCACTTGATTGAGGTCAGAATACAATTGATCCATGTAGAATGGCGCAATTGGAGCAGCAAGTATAGCCACTGTTTCTAAACAAGTATAGAGTGTTTGGTAAGCCGCCTGTTTGTCTTGGGCATCGTCGTTTTTCCAGAAACGACGGCGACACAAGCGCACGTACCAATTAGAGAGTTGTTCGTTGACAAAATCTTGGATGGCACGGCCTGCCTTGGTTGGCTCGTATTCTGCGTAAGCTGCGTCTACCTCAGCAATCAGAGAGTTGAGTTTAGAAATGACCCATTGGTCAATTTCGGGTCTTTGAGAAAGTGCTACTTCTGGACCTGAAAAATCAAAGCCGTCAATGTTTGCATAAAGGGCAAAGAATGAATAGGTGTTGTAAAGGGTTCCGAAGAATTTGCGCTGTACTTCGGCGATACCTTCAAGGTCAAATTTAAGGTTGTCCCATGGTTGCGCATTGGTGATCATGTACCAACGCGTGGCGTCAGGGCCATATTTTTGAAGTGTTTCAAATGGGTCAATGGCATTGCCCAAGCGCTTGGACATTTTTTGACCATTTTTGTCGAGGACCAAGCCATTCGAAACCACATTTTTGTAGGCTTTTTCATTGAAAACCATGGTGGCAATGGCATGTAAGGTATAAAACCAGCCGCGGGTTTGGTCAACGCCTTCAGCAATGAAGTCTGCAGGAAACGCTGTTTTTTGATCAATGAGTTCTTTGTTCTCAAAAGGATAATGCAACTGTGCATAAGGCATCGCACCAGAGTCAAACCAAACATCGATGAGGTCGGCTTCGCGTTTCATGGGTTTGCCACTCGGAGAAACCAAAACAATTTGATCCACGATGTGCTTGTGGAGATCAATTTTTTCATAGTTGGCATCCGATAAGTCTTTGGGGTCAAAGCCAGCAAACGGATTAACAGACATAAAGCCTTTAACAATGGACTGCTCAATAGCGCTTAGCAATTCGGCTACTGAACCAATACAAATGCGTTCGTCTCCTTCTTCGGTTGACCAAATAGGAATTGGAATGCCCCAGTATCTGGAGCGAGAAAGGTTCCAGTCATTGGCATTCTCTAACCACTTTCCAAAACGCCCAGACCCAGTTGCTTCTGGTTTCCAGTTGATTTGTTGGTTAAGCGCCACCATGTCTTCTTTGCGCTCCGTTACGCGAATAAACCAAGAGTCTAGGGGGTAATAAAGAACTGGTTTGTCGGTGCGCCAACAATGTGGATAAGAGTGCTCGTATTTTTCTACTTTGAAAGCCTTTCCTTCTTCTTTGAGTTGTATGGCAAGTTGTACGTCTACTGATCTTTCAGGTTCTTGACCCGCATCGTAGTATTCGTTTTTGACATACATGCCAGCATAAGGGCCAAGTTCAGGTCTGAATTTACCTTGTAGGTCCACGAGTGGTACTAAATTTCCGCGCTCATCTTGAACTAATAAACCAGGCACGCCAGCTTCGGCAGCCACACGGGCATCATCGGCACCAAATGTTGGTGCAGTATGCACAATTCCGGTTCCGTCTTCGGTAGTGACGAAATCACCACCAATGACACGAAATGCTGCCTCAGGATTTTCTGCAGGCTGGGCATAAGGTAAGAGTTGTTGGTATTTTAAACCGATTAAATCTTGGCCTTTGCAAGTACCAAGGACAAAATATGGTATTTGCTTGTCTCCGGCATTGTAGGTTTGGAGGTCTTCTTGATTTTCTACGGCTGCAAAGCCTTTTGAAAACTGATAACTCACAAGGTTTTGAGCCAAAATCACTTGAATAGGCTCAAAAGTATATTGGTTGTAGGTTGCGACTAAAGCGTATTCAATGTTTGGGCCTACAGTTAATGCAGTGTTTGAAGGAAGTGTCCAAGGCGTAGTGGTCCAGGCAAGAAAATGTGTTTTTTCAGCATGTTTAGCTTCAAATGGTAATTTTTGACCACTCAAAGCTTCAAACATGGCCACAACCGTAGTGTCTTTGACATCTTTGTAGCAGCCCGGCTGATTCAGCTCGTGCGAGGAAAGCCCAGTACCCGCTTTAGGGGAATAAGGCTGAATGGTGTAGCCTTTATAGATGAGGCCTTTGTTGTAAAGTTGAGACAACAACCACCAAACTGATTCCATGTATTTGGGCTGGTAAGTCACATACGGGTTCTGCATGTCTACCCAATAGCCCATTTGTAGGGTAAGCGCATTCCAAATATCTGTGTAGCGCATCACGGCTGTCTTGCAAGCTTCGTTGTATTGATCTACGCTGATTTTAGTGCCGATGTCTTCTTTGGTAATGCCCAATTCTTTCTCGACGCCTAACTCGACAGGAAGGCCGTGGGTATCCCAACCAGCTTTGCGGTGAACTTGTTTGCCTTTTAACGTTTGATAGCGGCAAAAAATATCCTTAATGGCGCGGCCCATAACGTGGTGAATGCCCGGCAGACCATTGGCAGAGGGCGGCCCTTCGTAGAATACAAATGATGGCGCCCCTGCCCTTTGCGCAACAGATTGCTCAAAAATGGCTTCTTTTTGCCATTTTTCAAGGACAGCAGTAGCGATGTTGGGGAGGTTTAATCCTTTGTATTCAGGATATTTTGCTTTCATGAACGATTACTTTGTAAAGTCGCGAATTTACGATAAATCAGGCTATTTTTGCAAGATATGCTGCTCAAAACTAGGCTCCACGAACATTTATTTCAGCTACTTGAAACGCGCATTTCTGAGCTCAGCGTCCTAAGAACGCAAATAAGCCATGACAGCACAGAAAGCGGCAAAGGCTCTGCAGGCGACAAACATGAAGTCGGAATTGCCATGGCCCAGCTCGAAATTGAAAAGATTGACGGGCAAATCAACTTGCTGCAACAACAACTCATTGCGCTAAAAAGGATAGATGCCCAACAGGATCACACACAGATACAAACCGGTTCAATTTTTAAGTGCAATGAGCAATGGTTTTATTGCAGTATTGCCTTTGGACAGCTTGAATTTGAGCAAACTTCCGTTTTTTGTCTGAGCCCAGAAGCACCGCTGTTTTTGACGCTTAAAGGCAAGAAGGTCGGAGAAACTGCCCTATTAAATGGCAAAACTTGGAAAATCGAGACGGTGTCATGAGAAAGGAAGAATTTTCAGGAAAAAGTCAACCAAAGGTTGCCATTATTGGCGGCGGTGCGGCTGGTTTTTTTGCCGCCATTTCTGCCAAACAACATTGGCCTGATGCTTCGGTCTGTATTCTAGAGAAGAGCAATAAGTTTTTGGCCAAAGTAAAAATTTCAGGCGGAGGTCGCTGCAATGTCACCCATCATTGCCCGGATATTCAAGAACTAGCCAAAGCGTATCCGAGAGGTGAAAAACAACTCAGAAAAGCTTTTCATCAGTTTTCAGCAAACGATACCATTGAGTGGTTTGAGTCCAGAGGAGTGCCGCTCAAAACTTACCCAGATGGCTGTATTTTTCCGCTGGCAAACGATTCTCAGGTCATTATTGATAGCTTCCTAAAAGCTTGCAAGCAGTTAGGTGTCGAGCTCATGCTGCAGCAAACGATTTCAAAAATTGAACCGCATAGCAATGGCGTAAGCCTTGTACAAAACGAGCAAGAATATTTTTACGACCGCGTTATTGTGTGCACTGGCGGACAGCCCAAACTCAGTAATTTAAATTGGCTAGAAGAACTTGGGCTCGATATCATTGAACCCCAACCTTCTTTGTTCACGTTTAACATGCCCAAAAATCCAATTTGCGAATTGATGGGCACAGTGGTTACTAATGCCAGTGCCAAGATAGAAGGAACAAAACTAACAGGCCGTGGCCCACTACTCATTACGCATTGGGGCATGAGTGGCCCTGCAATTTTACTATTGTCTGCGTGGGGTGCTCGAATATTAGCCGAAAAAAACTACCAATTTCATGTGTTAGTCAATTGGCTAGATGATGCCAAAGAAGATAACTTAAGAGCACAACTCGAGCAAACAAGCCAAGCCCAGGCGGGTAAAAAAATGAGCAACTGGAATCCGACGCCGCTCACCAATAGGCTCTGGCTGCATTTGCTCGAACGCAGTGAGATCAACCCAGATTTGCGTTGGTCAGAGTTAGGAAAAAAGGGGCTGAATCGATTGGTAAATACGCTGCTCAATGACCGCTATCAAGTGCAAGGAAAAACCACTTTCAAAGAAGAGTTTGTGACGGCTGGTGGGCTTTCGCTTTCAGAAATTGATTTTCAGACGATGCGTACTAAAAAAATACCGCAGCTGTCCTTCGCCGGAGAAATTCTAGACATTGATGGCATTACAGGTGGCTACAATTTTCAGGCAGCTTGGACCACCGGATTCATTGCAGGTAAATACGCCTTTGACCCAGAAAAAGCGCTTTAAAATTCAGCGTTAAGTGGTGTTCTTGGGAACGGAATAACGTCGCGGATATTTGACATACCCGTTACAAACATAACCATACGCTCAAAGCCTAAGCCAAATCCTGCATGCGGTACGGTTCCAAATTTGCGCGTGTCTAGGTACCACCAAAGTTCTTCACTCGGGATGCCAAATTCTTCGCATTTTTTCAAAAGCACATCATAGCGCTCTTCGCGTTGTGAACCTCCTACAATTTCACCAATTCCTGGGAACAAGACATCCATGGCGGCAACGGTTTTGCCGTCCTCGTTCAAGCGCATGTAAAACGCCTTGATTTGCGCCGGATAATCAGTTAAAATTACAGGGCAATTGAACTCTTTTTCAACAAGATAACGCTCGTGCTCAGATTGCAGGTCAATACCCCACTCTACTGGATACTTGAATTTCTTTTTCTTGTAATGATTTGAATTGAGTAAGAGGTCAATGGCCTCGGTGTAGGTGAGTCTTTTGAATGGATTTTCGATGACAAATTGCAAACGTTGCTTCAAGCTCATTTCTTGACGCTCATTGGCAGGTTTTTGAGCCTGCTCTTGGGCTTCGCGTTCATCTAAAAACTGAACGTCGGCCGCGCAATTGGTAAGCACGTAGTTACAGATGTATTTTAAGAAGTCTTCGGTGAGGTCCATGTTTTCTTTCAATTCGTTGAAAGCAACCTCTGGTTCAATCATCCAAAATTCGGCCAAGTGGCGCGAAGTATTAGAGTTTTCAGCCCTGAAAGTTGGGCCAAATGTATAAACCTGACCCAAAGCTGTCGCAGCAAGCTCTGCCTCAAGTTGACCAGACACCGTTAAGTTCACGGCTTTGCCAAAGAAATCTTCTTTGAAATCAACCTTTCCCTCATCGGTTAATGGGGGATTTTTCGGATCAAGGGTAGTGACGCGAAACATTTCACCTGCGCCCTCGGCATCTGAACCCGTAATGATTGGGGTATGTAAATAAAAGAAGCCGCGCTCATTGAAAAACTGATGAATGGCAAAAGCGACTGCATGACGAATGCGAAATACAGCACCAAAAGTATTGGTTCTGAAACGCAAGTGCGCTTGCTCACGTAGAAAATCAAGGCTGTGTCTTTTAGGTTGCATCACGGTTTTCTGAACCTCATCAGGGTGTGCATCTCCTAAAATTTCAATATTTGTAACTTGTAATTCAACTGCCTGGCCCGCTCCTTGTGAGGCCACGATTGTTCCGGTCAAGGAAAGTGCAGCAGCAGTAGTAATGCGCTTTAGTAAAGCTTCATCCCATTGCTCAAAATCGATAACGGCTTGTAAATTGGCCATACAAGAGCCATCATTCAACTGTACAAAACGATTAGATCTGAAAGCTCTGACCCATCCTTTGACAACGATTTCTTGACCAAGCAGGGCATCAGCTGCCTGCAAAATTTGCGCAATGCGATATCTTTCCATGTTGCAAAGTTAATGAATGTTTAAATTCTTTAAATCGTCTTCGCTGACAGTTGGCGGAAAGATCTTTGCTTTTAGCTTCGCACAAACCAAATTGGCTACGTTTCTGGCGTCATTTTCAGTCCGAAAACCCTGAATGCCTGCCCTTCCAGGAATGCTCTGCTGATCAATGAGCATTTTGCCATTCTGACTAATTTGATAGCCCCACCCGTTGGCTGATTGAAGCGTTTGAATGTCAAATTGCTCAGTTGGTAAAGATTGGTTGCTAGTTGTAGATTTTCGTTGTTGTAGAGAAGTCTTATCTACAGATTTCTCGCTCATATTATCCTTCGAAGAGGACGCTGAACAAGACCATAAAAGCAAGAAAATGACTGAGAGTTGGCTAATTAATCGCATTTCACAAATGTAGCAATTTGAGCAGTTGTGTTTTGCTCCCAAGCTAAGAAGTAAGTGCCAATCGGAAGGTGTTCAATGTCAAGTATTATTTGGCCATTGTGTTGTTGAGCAATAAGCGCGTAATTCTTCCCGCTTAAATCGGAACACACTAAATTTTCAATTGGAGCATCGGCGACAAATTGAATATACTTTGCGCTAGGGTTCGGGTAAACTTTGACTTCAACCTGTTCGAGTTCTTTTTGACTTGCTGTACCACTATACCCCCAAAAATCATCTAGAAAAACACCGTTGTTGTATCCTGTGCCGATGTAACCCCAACCATCTAAATAAAAGGCAAATGCATTTTTTCTGCCGACTCCTGGTAAGTCAGCCCTGTGCGTCCAAGAATTTAAATAATAGTTGTATTCCCAGAGGTCTTTATGGAAAGTATGAGCGGCATCTTCACCGGTGCCTAAATAACAAACCGGAAAAGCAGCCCAACCACAAGCGCCAGATCGTGGGCTTCCCGGAAAATTCGCCTTTTGGATCCATTGATCAGTTGCAGGGTTATACATCCAGAAATCTTGGCGCATGGTTCCGTCATCGCCTGTGCCTACAAAACCATAATCTAACATTGAAAAGCCTACAGCAGCCTGTCTTGGCGTACCCGCAAAATCGGCAACCTGAGACCAAGCGTTGATGGAAGGGTCATAGGCATAGAAATCATTTTGAAGGCCACTCAATGCAGATCCAGTGCCCACATAAGCCACCTGACCCACTACAAAACTAACTGCTTCTCTTCTCGGAGCACCTGTGAAGTTGGCTTTTTGCGACCACGCTTGTGTGGCTGGGTTGTATTCCCAGAGATCATTCATGTAGGCAATAGTAGGTGTTTGACCCAGCGCTACATAACCCTTTTGTTGACCTTCGTGGGTTAAGGCAAAAGCAACAGCGCCTACCCTTTCAAGGCCAGCGCCACCTTCACCGCCTAAAGAAAGTTCGTCGTCCCAGTCGTCTTGATCTGCTCGATACGAATACATTTTTCTCTTGTATTCAAATTCATCCATACCGCTAACAGCAAATCCTTTATTTTCGATCACAAAGGCGCAAGCAGCTGATTTTGGAGGGCCTTTCACCGTATCTTTTTGCAACCAATAATCTTGAGTAAAAGCAAGCTGCACCAATAAAAGCATGCCTATCAAAAGGCTTAATTTTTTGAGCCTCATATCTTCAAGATTTTTTTGGTGAATACTTGGCCATCCTTTGAGATAAATCGCAAGATATATGTACCTGTTTTTAACTGTTCAAGATCGAGGTTATTGGCCTGTGCCATTAAAATCGTGTGCTCTTTTTGTAAGATGCCAGTTAAGCTCCAAATCTGTATTTTTTCAATTTGACCGGCAAGGCCTTGGATAGTCAAGACTTCAGTTGCCGGATTCGGAAAGATGGAAATGTTGGCTTGTATAGCTTCAATTCCAGCGTAGTCACAGGGTGCATATTCATAAAAACTTGCCTTTTTTCCACTGTAGCCTTTACCAGTGCCCACAAAAGCTTTTTCTCCAATCGTAAAAGCTATGGCGCTTTTTCTTTCACTGCCTCCATAAGCAGCCCTAAGCGTCCAAGAATCTGTTTTTGGGTTATACTCAATGAGGTCGCCGAGTAAACCCCCGTTGTTGCCTAAGCAAACAAAGCCCCTGTCCTCAAGTATGAACGTACTAGCCGCGCCACGCTCATAGCCCGGAAAAGCTGCAATTGGCGTCCATTGATTTGAGCCGGGATTATAGCAATAAAAATCTTTTTTGAAGATGTTTTGGTCCACACCCATCCCGACATAAGCCTTAGATCCCACCACAAATGCACACATTTGATAACGCACGCCTCCGGGGAAGGCAGCGCGCTGAATCCATTGATCATTACTTGGTTTATATTCCCAAAGCTGCGAGCTATACGTTGCAGAACCCGTTTTGCCCGCGCAAATATAGCCTTTGCCTGCCACCGAAAAACCTGTAGAAAAATAAACGCCATTACCGCCCATACCCGGAAAATCAGCAATAGCTGTCCAGGCATTCGTCAACGGATTGTAGCGCCAGAAATCTTTGAGCGTAAGCCCGGCTGGTGCAGATACGCTGTCCATTCCGGTGCCCACATAAGCGTAATTACCAATCACAAATGAAACGGCGTCGCGTCTTGCGGAACCTGGTAAGTCTGCCTTTTGTGCCCATGAATCAGTACTTGGGTCATAGGACCATAAATCTTTGTGAATGACCTCAGCGGTATCCTGTCCGCCAAATAAATAACCCTTGTCCATCACAGAAAAACCTGTAGCACGCTCGCGTTTGCCCATAGCCACATCATTGCGCTTTGTCCAGACATTGTATTGCGCTTGGAGCACACTTGGAGCACACAATAAAATTAGAATGAATAGCCTCATTGTTTAAATAGCATTTGTTGCTTTAATAGTTGATGTCCATTGGAAATTTGTATCAGATAGGATCCTGCTGGTAAATGTGCTAAGTCAAGTGACTGATGATCAGCATTGAGGCTTGTTTTTAAAACTGTTCTTCCATTGAGCTGAATCAACGAGACAGTTAAAGGATAAGTGACTTGCAAACCATTTAAATCTAGGGTTAACTCATTTGAGAATGGATTAGGATAGACTTTAAAATCTGTAGTGATTTCCTCGATGCCAATGGTGTTGTCAATCGGATTGAATTGCCAAAAATCATTGAGGTTTACACCGTTTGTGCCGGTGCCAATGTAGCCTCTGTCGTGAATTGCCCAAGCTACTGGAAAGCGTCTTTTAGTGCCAGGAAAATCAATTTCTCGACGCCAAGAATTGGATGCCGGATGAAACGACCACACCTGCTCTGTTACAACGGCCAAAGCCCCGACATAACCTGAAGTCACATAACCTCGTTGTTGAATGGCGAAACCTGAGCTTCCACCTGTAGAATTACCCGGAAAACTAGCTCGTGGCACCCACTGATCATGCAAGGGCTTGTACTCAAGTAACTGATTGCCGTACTTGATAAATCCACTGCCTTCAATTACAAATGAACAGGTCCAGTTTCCAAAAGAAACCGGCGCATTTGCACACAGGCTCCAGCTGTCTGTATTTGGGTTGTATTTGGCCAGCTGATTGGCCTGATAAACAAAGCCTTGGTTGTTCACGGCAAAACCTTGACTATCGCCTGGATTTGGCAAGATACAATTGGCAATTTGCCCCCAGGTATTGGTACTCGTATTGAACTTATAAAACTGTGTACTGAGTGCAGAGCCCCCGCCCACAACAGGGCAATTATCTACCACAAATGCAACTGAACCGTGGGTTGCTACCGGAAAATCTGCTTTTTGTGTCCAGGTGTCAGCTGCGGGGTCGTATTCCCACCAGTCTTTGAATGAAATGTCTTGGCCCGCACCGTTGATGTGTCCAAGCCCAATGTAGCCTCGGTGTGAGGTCGCACAACCCGTGGCCCGATGTCGGCCAACGCCTCCAACGCTTGCTTTCTGGATCCAAAATTGCGCCTGAATCTGAATCTGTAAAACTAACAGGCTGCCTAAAATGAAAAATCTCATTGCTTTTGCCATTTTTGGATCTTACCAGTCTCTACTTGCAACAGTAAATAGGTTCCTGGTGCGAGTTGCTCAAAATTTTGAGAGGAATCAGCAGCAGCATCAAAGGTGCTTAGTACTTTACCTTGAACATCTGTTAATTGATATTTCCCTGAGTTTGCTTTTACATTCAATTCACCAAAACTTGGGTTCGGATATAACTGAAATGGTAAAACTGCATGTTCGTCTATCCCAACATAACTCGCGTTAATTTGTATGGTATAATCGCCCGAAAACGCACCCCATCCTTCAACAATGATGTAAAGTGGACCTAAATTTGTCGCATCAAAATAGAGTTCAGAACTTGGTGCGCACTGTGTAGCGTCGTCATTATACGCGATTACGTGTCCATCCATATCAACAACACTTAAAAAAGTATCAAAACTGGACTCACATAAAGAGACATGCACGCTTTCAAGCAATGGATTTGGTTCGAAATAGTAGTAAATATCTGGAGAAGGGTAGACAAAGTTTTGATTTGAATAACAAATCTCTGTTGATCGCGTATCTGTGTAAGGCAAGGTGCCAACTACGATTGCATCATTTTGGTCATCACCCGGATAACCCGTGCAATTGAGTCCGTTAGCGAGCGTAATACCGAAGTCAGTAACTGATCCCCACTGATAAGTTCCACAAGGATTCAAAGGTAAGGTGCCTGCCTCACGTTGCATGACCCGAAGGCGTGTGACGCCATTGACAGCATTTGGTGGTACCGTAAAGTTCCAAACCTGAACTGGTGCAGGAGGTAGTCCGGCCCAAGTTCCTAGACTCTCATATGGGTCAAAGTTGCCGTTTTGGTCAAAATCAATCCAGGCTTCACCAACTCCGGCATAATTGCCACCACAGGTGCCAAACTTTACAGAAATCGTGTAACTAGCGCCGGCATTGAGTGTAACAT
>JBEBBE010000026.1:0-8341 GCA_041158525.1 Bacteroidota bacterium
TAGATTTGACTACCAGAAGTCTGTACCGGAGAGCCTCCATTGAAATCAAGGCTATTACCTGTGCCAAAGTGCCAAATATTTGCTTCTTTTTGTGCAAAAGAAACGAAAGTCAGCACAACAAAAAATAATGAAAATTTGGATTTCATACGGTTTGAAAAAATTAAATGCTTAATTCGGTTCTTTAAATACGAAGAAAGCGCATCCAGAGGGGTGCTATCGCTCGATGATCAATTTCTTCTTCCGACTCAATAGATTTTCAAGTACCAGATTAACCTGCCCATTCAAGACCGTATCTACATACAATACGTTATTGGTAATTGAATCAGCCCATTCGATGTCTTTGTCAATGTAGATGTAATCTTTTAGTTTCTTACCAAGCGGTATGAATAGATTGCGTGATTGCGAACCAGACCACCAAGTTGAAACACAAATAAAATCTTTATTTACCCAAGTTACTTCAGGGGTCTTAAAAGGAATGTGCAGCTCGTTTAAATCAAGGGTCAACGAATCATTTTTTCTTGAAATATGTATGCTAAAGTTTTTCAATTTATGATTGGTGATGTCAATGCGCAAACCATCTTTGTTATACTCATTAACGGTCCAAGAATTGGGTTCTTCCTGTTTTGAAGGTGGGTTTGTGCAAGCTGCTAATAATAAAATTGCAGAAATAAATAGGATGCACTTCATTGGTTCGTTTAATTAAAACTAGTAATTTTCATCATTCGTGAAAGCACATTAAATTTAGCCTTTTGAATCCACATGAGTGCATTGACCATATTCGGGTATTGTTTTTTAATTGTGTTTTTTATGGCCATCCCGATCTCAATAATCGTCGGGGTTTTAAAAAATAATCCTGACGCAACACCTAGCGACGAGGAGATTAAACAAGAATTGGAAGAAAGTCGTGTCATTTTTTGGGAGTATTTTATTCTGATAATTCCTGTAGTATTAATTTCCATCGGACTGCTGAGCACTGACTTTGATGAAAAACAAAATAGTTTAGTTTTGGCAGGTATGGGTGTTTCTGCATTGCTTGTTTCACCGTATAACAATCGCTTCGATATTAAAGGAGTCAACATTTTAATGATTGCTGTTTGTGCCTTGTGCGCGCTCACTTCGGTTTATCTTTCAAGCACAAATTATGTTGTTCAACTAGCTGCTGGCTATAGCTGTACTCGACTATTTTGGTACCCGTTGTCCATCTATCTTTATTTGAGGATAGTCCGTGAAATCATTTACGAAATAACTGGCACTTATCCTCTGACGGTTGATCGATCTTCACCTATTGGGAGTTTTTTTGAACGACACAATCGAAAAGCAAATTATTGGGATCTCCTATGGACTATGTGGAATTTAGCACTGTGCTGCTGCTTGTTGATTTTGCCTTTTTGAATTAAAAAGTTATTGTTTTGTAAACCCAATGCACCTCATTTTTCTGTTGATGAAGAAATGCTTCAATCTCTTCTTTGAAGTAGGGCTCACTTTCATTTCCTCGAATCAGTATGACGCTGTCCCATTCAAAATTTGTAATCGTTGCAAGGTCAAAAGTGTCGGTTCCGTTTTGAATGACGTTTAATTGTCCTTGGTCAATATTTTCGTAAAAGCGCCTTTCAAAATTGTCACAACTTGCCAAGAAAGTCAATGCGGTTAATGCCAGTATGTATATGGGAAGCTTGTTGAGGTGTAAGTAAGCCATATCAATTCAGTTTATACTTCTTCAATTATTGAACTTCCTTTTGAATAATCACCAGAGGTCCATTCCCAGTTTTCGTGAAGTCGAATTTTTCCATTTTCAAGAATTTCAGGTGTTGATATACAAATTCCAGTCATCAATTCGTCTTGGTCATTTACTTGGTGATAACGCATTTCTATTTTTCCTGATGCATCAACCAAACCAATAAGATGACCATATTTAATCTTTCCGCCTGAATATTCTGAAGTAAGGATATTTCCGACTTGCTTATAATGAAATAGCGTTTCACTAGACGTCTCACCGTTTTCTGTATTGCTAATCGGTCTGAATTTTTTGTCGTTATAATTCATTTTTTTCCCTTTGGGTGTTTAGTCTAAATAAAAGTACCTAAAATTGATAATAAGGTAAGTCATAAGATACAATACCGAATCCTATTTTATACCCCTAATCGACAATTTGGAGTACATTTAAAGCATTACGCTCCCAAATTATTGAGCATATGAATAAGTTGTGTGCAAAAAATCAATGATCTATATAGAATTCATGATAATTCAAAAAGCCTATAAAATTCTGCTCGTGACACTTGTTTTGGCGCTGTATCAAAACAATTTGATGGCTTGTAGTATGTATAAAATTACAGCAACTGGCAAAACAATAGTAGGTTGTAATCACGATACTTGGTTGACGACACCTAAAATATGGTTTGAGAAAGCCAAACGGAACAATGGGTATGGAACCGTATTTACTGGTTCAAGACAAGTTTCTGCGAACAGAACAACTCCACAATCAGGCATGAATACTGCTGGACTTGTGTTTTCTCGATTATCATCATACTACCCTAAACAAAGTAACCGATTTACTGCCAGGCGAAAAATAACCAACGAAGCTGACTACCTATCAGAAATTCTTCATCGTTGTGCAACCGTTAAAGAGGTGAAAAAATACATTCAGCAATATGACCACAGCTTCTTTTTAAATGATGTATTCATCTACATTGACAGTTTAGGCGCTTATTTAATTGTGGAACCTTACAAATTAATTGAAGGCAACAATCCCAATTATGTTTTGGCAAATTTTTGTCCTTCTATTACGAACAATAAGCAAGCTCGAAAACTTGAAAGATACCGTAATGGTGCCGATTTTTTAAAAAGTCATAAAGTAAGCTCGTCATTAGACTTTAGCACTGCCCTCGCTGATACAATGGCTGTTTGTAGAAGCAGAAATGGCGATGGCACACTGATCACTTCTATTTTTGACACCAAAGAAAAAGTAGTCGGTATCTACTTTTACCACAACTTTGATTCATTGGTGCAATTCAACTTAACAGATGAGCTATCAAAAGGCGATCATATTTTAAATATTACTGAAATATTCCCATGGAATCCTGAATTTGAAAGACTCATCAATTTCAAAACGCCTTCAAATACACCTGCATTAAGACTTTTGCTTGGCCTATTTGCTGGATTATTAGCTTTGATTTCTGTCGCGTTGTTGCTGTTGCAAATTCAGAAAAATAAAAGAACTCCTCTTTCATTCAAATCAGTCTTAGTGCTTGTTTCGTTGAATTTCATACTCATCGCATATATCGTGGTGTTAAATACAAATAACAGCATTTTCTATTTCGATGTCCCGTATCAACATTACAATTCGAGATTAATCAGTGCATCTTCATATACACCATTTCTGTTATTAGGATTATTCTTGCCCCTTGTTATTCATACCCGAAACAGCCTGAAAGCAAAGAAACCGAAGCTGTGGCTGCGCACAACTTTAGTCTTAAATTATGCAGTTCACCTTATGCTATTACTGAGCTTTGGATATTGGGGTTTATTTAACTTTTGGAATTGAAATTTGGAGATGCGGTAAATTAAGCTACTATTCAACGTAAAGAATTCCGCATCCATTACAGCTTGCTTCAGTTTAAGCCCATAAAAAAGCCAATCATTTCTGACTGGCTTTTCTTAGTAGCGGGGACCGGAATATCCTTCACTTCGTTTCGGATGGACCTAATTTGGGACTTTACTAAGAAAAGCTCAGACCGCTGCGCGTTCTTCCTTTTTTCATTTCAATCCACTTTTGAAAGTAAACTTTCAATGTTTCTTGAAACAAAAAAAGCCAGTCGAATTAGACTGGCTTTTCTTAGTAGCGGGGACCGGACTCGAACCGATGGCCTTCGGGTTATGAGCCCGACGAGCTACCAACTGCTCCACCCCGCAATATATCTTGAAACGTGTTGTTTTCCGTATAGGGACTACAAAGATACGAACTTTTTTAAGTTCTGCAAGTAGATAAGCGTAAAAAATCGTTAGCGAACAGTAGGGCCTGCGCCGAAATCTTGTTCAGATGCCAAGAAGCTCAGTTTACCTTCCTCGTTTTCAGCCATTAAGATCATTCCTTGAGATTCGATGCCACGAATTTTGCGCGGTTCGAGGTTGAGTAATACAAGTACAGTTTTGCCAATGATGTCAGCTGGGGCGTAGTGCTCGGCGATACCTGAGACAATGGTGCGTTGGTCAATGCCGGTGTCAACGGTGAGTTGGAGCAGTTTGTCTGCTTTCTCTACTTTTTGAGCGGCAAGAATGGTACCCATGCGGAGGTCCATTTTTGAGAAATCATCAAATGCAATTGCTTCTTTCATAGGAGGATATTTACTTTGAACAGCACTGCTTGCCTTGAGTTTGCCAACTTCGGTTTCAACAAGTGTGTCTTCGATTTTTGAGAATAAGATTTGAACTTCGCCAATTTGATGCCCAGCTTGTAAAAGGTCAATTCGCCCAAGGTCTTGAAATGTCGACCAAGAAGCATTGAGCATTGTGCCGAGTTTGGCGGCTGTGGCTGGCAAGAAGAGCTGACACGCAATTTGGAGATTAGCCGTGATTTGTAGCGCGATGTGCATGATCGTTTGCACACGCTCAGGATCTGTTTTTACTAATTTCCAAGGCTCGTTGTCTGCTAAATATTTGTTGCCAATTCTGGCAAAATTCATCATTTCAGCTTGTGCCTCTCGAAGTTTGTAGGCATAGGCCAATTTTGAGATACGTCCAGGAATTTCTTGAATTTGCGAGATGATTTGTTGATCTTCTGGAGTAAAGGCACCTGCTGCGGGTACTTGCCCTTCGTAATATTTATTGGTCAAGACCAAAGTTCTGTTTACGAAGTTGCCAAAGATATCGGCAAGCTCTGAGTTGACGCGCGTCTGGAATTCTTTCCAAGTAAATTCTGAATCTTTGGTTTCTGGGGCAATTGCCGTAAGGACATATTTGAGCTCGTCGGTTTTGTCGGGATACGCCTCTAAATATTCGTGCAACCAAACTGCCCAATTTCTGGAGGTAGAGAATTTGTCGCCTTCGAGGTTTAAGAATTCATAGGCCGGCACGTTGTCAGGCAAAATGAAGTCACCATGGTTTTTAAGTAGGATTGGAAAAATAATCGCATGAAAAACGATGTTGTCTTTACCAATGAAGTGCACCAATTTGCGGTCTTGGGCTTTTGATTTGAGCCAATATTGCTCCCAATCTTTGCCGTTGTCTAGGGCCCATTGTTTGGTGGCTGAAATATAACCAATGGGTGCATCGAGCCAAACATAAAGTACTTTGCCATCTGCACCGGGTAGTGGCACCTTCACACCCCAATCGAGGTCACGGGTCATGGCGCGTGGTTTTAAACCACCATTTATCCAGGACATGCATTGTCCTATGACTTGGTTGCGCCATTCTTTGGGTTCGTGTTGCTTTTTTCCGTCAAGGGTGCCATCTTGGATCCAATCTTTAAGCCAAGCTTCGTGTTGGTCCATGGGGAGGTACCAGTGTGAGGTACTTTTGAGCACGGGTTTGCTGCCACTTAACGTTGAAGTAGGGTTGATGAGGTCAGTTGGACTGAGGTCAGAACCACACTTCTCGCATTGATCGCCGTATGCGCCTGCATTTTGACATTTGGGGCAAGTTCCGGTGATATAGCGGTCGGCTAAAAACTGCTGAAACTGTTCGTCATAGTATTGTTCTGAAACTTCTTCAGTGAATTGACCTTGGTCATAGAGTTTTTTGAAAAACGCTGCTGAAGTTTCGTGATGTAAAGCTGAAGATGTACGGTGAAAAATATCAAAGCTGATATTAAAGTCTTTGAAAGCATTTCGGATGATACCGTCATATTTGTCTACAATATCTTTTGGGCTTAATCCTTCTTTTTTGGCGCGTAGGGTGATGGCTGCACCGTGTTCATCTGAACCACAAATAAATGCGACATCATGGCCATTCATGCGCAAAAAACGCACAAAGATATCGGCTGGTAAATAAACGCCGGCAACGTGTCCTAAATGAAGGGGTCCGTTGGCGTAGGGGAGTGCTGCAGTGACAGTATATGATGCTTTTGACATACCACAAAGATAGCAAATAAAAAAGGGACGGTTGCCCGTCCCTTTTCGAATCAAAAGCGATAAAGCTTATTTTTTCACAACATTGAATTGTGCAGTTTTACCATTTTCAAGTGTTACGTTGAAAATGTAAAGACCTGCTTGAAGTGCGTCTAGGTTTACATCAGCTTGACCAGCAGCCAAGTTAAGTGCACCTGTCATTGCTACTTTACCAGCAACGTCAGTTACTACTAACTGAGCAACACCATCACCTTCGATAGAAACAGTAACTACATCTGTTGCAGGGTTAGGGAATGCTTTTCCGTCAACTGTATTCAATTCAGCAACGTTTACGTCGTTGTCCATCACTGCAACAGCCATAGAGCTTGGAAGGTCAGAACCAAAACCAGCTGCAAACCAAGTACCATCACTTTCGTTTGGTGTCATTGGCTGAAGGTAGTATGCTTCGTTCCAAGTAAGGTTTGTGCCATTTTCGTGACCTAAGTACAAGCTAAGGTTTACAGTTTGAACACAAGCTAAATAACGTTGGTTGTCTTCAAGCGCAACTGGTGTAGTGAAAGCACCGTAAACAGTTTCACCTTGAAGATCGTCTGGATAATAGTAGAATCCGTTAGCTACTTCAGTAAGTGTGTTGAAAGCCAAGTTTGCGTCGTTTAAGTCAGCAAAAACATCTTCCCACTTATAAAGGTAAAGCGCCATTTCCTCTCCTGTAAGTACCGCACCTGACGCTGCAGATGTAGTTGCGGAGAACCAAACACCTTTCGCTTTCAAACGGCTAGCGTTTGCGTTGTCAATAACCTGACAAGTAGAGAAAGTTTGGTTGTTTGTTGATGGACGATAGTAATTACCACCTGTTGGTACACCTGTAGTAGCATCTGCTTGCGCATAACCAAATAATGAATCAGAAACAGTGAAAGTAGTTGTCAAAGTGTTATCTGCATCGTAGTTATCAGGAACACCTAAGCTTACAGTGTAAGTTAAAGTATAGGTTCCTACTGGGTAAGACGCTAAAGAGAAGTTAGGCAAATTGTTTGTTTGGCTAGGATCTACGTCAGTAGAGTCACCAGCAGCAATTGATAAACCTGAAACAGTGTTGTCGTAAACAACAGCACCTGTTGGGTTTGTGATAGTAGCCTTCAATGAAACGTTGCTTTGCGCTTGGTTACCGTAGTTGTAAACGCGTGCACCTAAGTCAAAGTTGAACTCTGTACCGTTTTGTGCCAATTGTGAAGCAATGATCGCTTGACGTGGCAACAGACTTGCAGCACCAGAAATTCCGGCATCGTTCGGGAATAAACCAGTTTTGTTACCTAAGAAAGCAACAACTGGACCGTTAGCCATCTCAGCAATAAGTGCTAAACCATCATTGAGGTCAAGCATAACAACTGGGATAGTTACGTTGGCACCAGAAGCACCAGCTCCCATGGCAATAACTTCACCAGGGTTACGGTTTACTACGATAACACCAACTGCTCCTGCGTTCTGAGCATTAAGTGCTTTCATACCAAACTCACAAGTGTTACGGAAAACAACCGCAATTTTACCTGTTAAGTTGTTGATGAGTGGGTTACATCCTTCTGCAGAAATTGGATTGCCTTGGGGGTTTAAACCTGTAGAACCGTCATCTACAATCATGAGTGTATCTTGAACATAAGTACCAGGGATGTTGAAGTCAGGTGTTCCCCAACCGCTTCCTGGATCTGCCCAAGTGTGAGTGTAATTGGCAACGATGCTCTGAGGAGAAATCCCGGCAACGATGACCTGTGCATAGGTTGCAGCAGAAAGCGCAACAGCACTGATAGTTAGTAAAAGTTTTTTCATAGTTGATTTTTTAGATTCGGCCTAAAGTTAAGGAATTTTGAATTTTTTACAAATACAAATGAATATTTATCAAAAAAGGGCACATAAGCGCCCTTTTTCATCGAAAATTCTAGATTTTTACTACTTAAACCAAATGATCAAGTAGTAAAAAATTGCAGCTAATAATCCACTTACAGGAATGGTTAAAATCCAAGCCCAAAGAAGATTAATTGTAACGCCCCAACGAACTGCACTGAGTCGTTTAGTGGCACCTACACCAATGATAGAACCTGTGATGGTGTGGGTTGTCGAAACCGGGATTCCAAACTGAGATACGGTAAACAGGGTAAGCGCCCCTGCGGTTTCGGCACAAACACCTTCCAGCGGTGTGACCTTCGTAATCTTAGTTCCCATTGTTTTGACAATCTTCCAACCACCCATCAATGTTCCTAAACCAATCATTAAGTAACAGCCAAAAG